>CAIYTT010000050.1 GCA_903929195.1 uncultured Bacteroidota bacterium | reverse complement strand
TTGGTAAACAATTTTTTAATAACATTGCATAAAATACACAACATGAAAAATATAAAATACTTCATAATAATAACTGCCATGTTACTTACTGCCTGTGCCGGTGAGGCAACGAAGAACCATGACGACAGCGGAATACAAAGCAAGGAAACCGAGGAATATCTATCGCGGCAACTGGGCGCAGATTATGTTAGGACGGGTTTTTATTTTGTTGCTGATAAGTTGGACGAAAAAAGCATTAATATGCTGGAGCATAAATCAAACGCAGTGTATATTTTGGCAAGGGTTCCATTCGCAGGCATAAAAAATGTTGTTAAGTCAAAACTGGAAAAAACACTCAATGGAAAGGGTGGCTACACGGAACTTTGTTTGACTTTTGATGCCGAAGGGACCAAACATCTTAGTGAGGGAACCGGTAACCCTGCCCACCCGAAAATTGCAGCTGTAGTTGCAAACAGGCTGTTATTCGTGGCTGAAAACAGTGTCAGCATTAAAACAGGCGTAATGTGTGTTGGGTTGGTGGGATTTTCTGAACAGGAAATTGAAACGATCAAACATGACGTTGACCTTAAAAAATAAGTAAGGACGCAGGAAGCCCCTGCTACCAGTTTGTTCCGGTGTATTTCCAACCATACGGAAGAAGTTAATATTTTATAATTATGATTGTTTTGATTGAGTGCAGATGGCATTTTTAATCATTGCATCAGGAGCATTACTTTTTTGCCTTTGTTGATATTTGCCATCAACCAATTGTTTATTCTTCCAATGACGAGTACAATCCATTTTAACTTCTACACGTTTTTGTTTATGAAAACACCAATAAAGACATTGTAAAGATAAAAAAACTTAGCTATCTTTGATTATGATGTTGTTTGTCGGTGAAAACACCAACAAAGGCACAAAAAGTCTAATTAAAGTATATACGTTACAAACAAGTAAGAATAGTGCCACAGGCTTTGACACTAATTATAAAATAAACTTGGTAACTTTGTAGTGTGATTTATATTTCTAAAATCATTTTGTTATGGATACTTCTGTATTGATTTCTCAAATTAATGTATTGCCGGATAATTTTAAAGAGGAAGTAGCTGATTTTGTTGCTTTTTTACAACAGAAATTAAAAAAAACAGAGACGGAACAAATTAAAGAACGAAAATTTGGATATGCAAAAGGTTCTTTCGAAATGGCTACGGATTTTGATGAACCTTTAGATGAATTTAAAGACTACATGTAATGAATTACTTATTAGATACTCATACTTTTATTTGGTTTATGGAAGGCGATGAAACGCTACCGGAAAATACAAGGAATGAAATAATACACATAAAAAACAATTGTTTTCTTAGCATTGCAAGTGTTTGGGAAATTGCTATTAAGGCAGGCAATGGAAAACTAAATCTAAAAGTTCCATTTCATAAAATAGCTGAATATCTTAAGAATACTGAAATAATAATATTACCTATAGAACACCGGCATCTTCAAACCTTGTTACATCTTGAATTAATTCACAAAGACCCTTTTGACAGGCTGATTATTGCTCAGGCAATAACTGAAAATTATACAATTATATCCAAAGATAAAATTATACCCCAATATACAGTAAAATCTTTGTGGTAGAGGAACAGGATTCTTTGAAAAAACCGATGGTATTGAAAATTACCAACAAATTCCATTAAAAATTGGTTGGGGCTGTATAATGCAATCACAATTTAAATTAAATATTTTTTTAGTATTCATCTCTTTATTCCATTCAAAAAGGCATTCAGCGATCTATCGAATTTTCCGCAGGGAATCCGGAAGTAAGAATAAACTCCTTCTACGAAGACATTTACTTTACAAAGCTAAATGAATGTTATAGATTATTTAGAATAATTTACAACCTTACTTACCAAAAGATGCATTTGTTTTTAAAATAACTTAGCTCTTTCTCTTTTTATTTAGCATCAGCTCTATGAATACGTTCTGAGAACGGTTTTATTTATACTTCCTGATTACCGACGGAAAATAAGGAAGAACGGGAGTTTAATATTTACATAATTTCAATACCTGTTTTTAAAATTTCCTCAACAAAAGGATCTTTATCCGGGGTAAAATCTTTTGTATTATATGTACGCGTTTGAATAATGGAAAAAGGCTTTTGAATCTTGATTCCTCCAATAATATCAGAATCAAAAAAACCAATTCCGCTAAAACTATCAGATACTAATGCAACATCTATATCACTCCATTTATGTTGCGTGTTTTTTGAATAAGAGCCAAAAAGTACAACTCTATTAAGTGGCACACCTAAACCACTAATTTTTTTTGCAAAACGTCGGACTTTTTCTATTGCAGATTTTTGAGTAAGCATGTTCTTATTTCTTGAACTTGTTCTAAAATAATAGTAGTTTCACTTTATTTGGTGTTTTCAACAAATTGTAATATGTATTTATGAATATGGCGTACAATAATATGTTCACAATTTTGTGTTACCAAACCCCTACCAATCTATATGCTTCGCATTAATATAAAATAAAAAAAATACATCACTCACCCTTCCCTACCAAATTCAATACTGCATTGATTTAAGCCATATCAAATATGCATCTTTTCCATTATTCTTTCTAAATCTTCGTCATTGTAAAATTCTATTGAGATACTCCCTTTCCCTGTTTTTTTACGATTTAGAATTACTTTAGTTGAAAAGTGTGAAGCCATATTATCTTCTATACGTTTATAGGCCGGAGGCAATTTCAACTCAGTTTTTTGTTCGGTATTGGTTTGTTTTTCGGTAGCCATGTCTTTTACCAACTGCTCAGCTTGCCTTACAGAAAGCCCTTTTTCCATTGTTTCCCGAAACACATATAATTGCTGTTCTACAAATTCGAGCCCTATAATAGCTCGTGCATGCCCCATAGATAGTAAGCCGTCTCTTACTGCTTTTTGTATATCGGGGGGCAGTTTTAATAAACGTAAATAATTAGCTACCGTGCTACGTTCTTTTTTCATTTTTTCGGCTACCAATTCCTGTGTTAGCCCAAATTCATCCATTAATTGTCTATAACTAAGTGCTATTTCCATGGCATTCAGATTTTCTCTTTGCAGATTCTCTATTAATGCCATTTCAAGTAGTTCGTGGTTCTCTACTGTGCGTATATAAGCCGGAATATCTTGTATTCCTGCCATTTTAGACGCTCTTAACCTACGCTCGCCCGATATTAATTGGTACTTATTTTGTCCTATTCTGGTAACAGTAACAGGTTGAATTATATCATGTAGTTTTATACTTTCAGATAATTCAACTAAAGATTGTTCATCAAAATCTCTACGCGGTTGTTTTGGGTTTATTTCAATTTGCTCAAGAGGAATACGCAAAGCGTTGGCATTCATACCAGATGCTACCGGCACATTCTCATTATTGGTTTTTATATCATCATCTATCGTATCCAACAATGCTCTAATTCCTTTACCCAGTGCCTGCTTTTTATTAGTTAGTGCCATGCTTAATTATTTTCTATAATTTTTTTTGCGCTTTTTATTTTTGTCATATTATTTTTTTGCAATATTTCTTTTGCAAGATTCAAGTAGTTTATAGAGCCGGTGCTTTCGGCATCGTATAACAAAACGGGCTTACCAAAACTGGGTGCCTCACCCAATTTTGTATTTCTATGCAATATTGTATTAAAAACCATATTATTAAAATGGTTTTTAATTTCTTCAACCACCTGGTTCGACAATCGTAAACGACCATCATACATTGTCATTAAAATTCCCTCTATTTTCAAGTTAGAATTAAGTCTGCTCTGTACAATTTTAATCGTATTTAACAATTTACCAAGTCCTTCTAGCGCAAAATATTCGCACTGCACGGGTATTATCACACTATCGGCAGCGGTAAGAGCATTTACAGTTATTAAACCTAATGAAGGTGAGCAATCTATAACTATAAAATCATAATTATTTATTTCTGCTTCTAAAGCCTTACGCAATACATATTCTCTACCTGTAAGGTTTATTAGTTCTATTTCAGCCCCTACCAAATCTAACTGGCTGGGTAATAAAAATAAATTGGGTAGTTCGCATTCCAATATTACCTGTGCTGCAGGCGTATCATTTATCATACAGTCGTATAAACTCAACTGTATATTTTTAAGGTCGAACCCATTACCGGTAGTACTGTTTGCTTGTGGGTCGGCATCAATAAGCAATGTTTTATATTCTAAAACCGCTAAGCTCGCTGCAAGATTTATTGCAGTAGTGGTCTTCCCCACTCCACCCTTTTGATTCGCAATTGCTATTACTTTTGCCATAATATTAAACCCTTTTAGTGTATTATTTTAAAAACTAAACTATGCTTTCCTTATAAAAGCATTAAAATAATTTATTATATATTTATTTACCTAATGAAATGGTATCACCAATTTTAGGTAATATTAATTCTTTACCTGCATGTATAAATAAATCGTGAGCTTGGGCATGGTCTATTGTTATAAGCCCAAAAGTATCGAAATGAACGCCAATTACCGTATTACATTTTATAAAGTCCGCTGCTTTTAATGCATCAGTTACATCCATAGTAAAATTACCACCTACTGGCATTATTGCAAAATCTATGGTAGCATAATGGGGTATCAATTGCATATCCATCATTAAGCAAGTGTCGCCACTATAATAGAAACTACCTTCGCTTGTTTTTACAATAAAACCACCCGGATTGCCACCATAAGTGCCGTCGGGTAAACAACTGCTGTGCCAAGCAGGTACAAAATGTAATTTTCCGAATTCAAAATTTGCAGAGCCGAAGTTCATGGGCCGCACATTTTTAATACCTTGCGGTTGCAACCAAGTAATTATTTCGTAAGCAGCAATTACAATTGCATTGGTACGCATGGCTATTGGTACCAAGTCAGCAACATGGTCGCCATGACCATGAGAAATTAAAATATAATCAGCTTCAATTTTTTCTATATCTATAACATCTTTTGCTAATGGATTACCACTAATAAACGGGTCAAATAAAAATTTTTTACCGGCAGACTCAACCAAAAAACAAGAATGCCCGAAATAGGTGAATTTCATATTAAATAGATTTTATTAATCTCTGCAAATTTAGGTAAATTTTCGAGCTAAAAAGCGAAAAGATTTACTCTAAATTTGAATGTAGCTATAAAAAATAAGACAAATTAATTAAAATATTTTTATAAGCAGCTTGCTTACCTTTAGATAATTTTAAACCAATTTTGCAACAATAAAACTTTTAATACTGTTTTACAAATCTATTATGGATTATAAGATTACAAACAAACAAGATGATGACGAAAAAATAAATATCAAAAAACCCATTTTGATTCTTGCTCTAATTTCTTTTCTTCAATACTTACCTACTTTGTTTTTTGGAATAACGTATTTAGATGACTATCTATTCATATTAAGATTTCATAATTACAATCAAAATATTGAAAATTTAATTACCTCCTTTACAAGAGGCGTATTCGACTACAAAAACAGCCTTTATTACCGGCCTTTATTTCTTGATTCTATATTACTTAATTACAAAATATGCGGAGAAAACTTCATGGGGTATCATTTTATAAATATTTTATTGCATGTATTGGCTGTAATTTTACTTTATAAACTTCTAATTAAAATAAAAGTAACATCGGTACATGCATTTGTTTTGGCACTATTTTTTGCCGTACATCCTGCACTGGCAGAGGCTGTTGCTTGGATACCGGGCAGAAATGACACACTGCTTGCTATCTTTATTTTTTCCTTTTTAATACAATCAATAAAATTTAATGAAACAGGCAAATACATGCATCTTCTATTATCTTGTCTATTTTTATTAGTATCGTTTTATACAAAAGAAACCACCTTTTTTGCCATACCGGTGGGCTTTTTTATTATTCACATTGCTAGAACCGAAAAATGGAAATCAAAAAACAACTTGTTCTTAGATTTCAGTTGGATTTTTTGTTTTCTAATTTGGTTTGTCTCCTGGTCCTTTGCCTCTATAAAACATATATCGCTTACGCCTAAAATAATAGCTTACCAACTATATCATAAAATACCTGTTGTAATTCAATACATTGGTAAAATATTTATTCCTATAAACTTATCCGTATATCCCACACAAAAAGATACTGTTTATTACTTGGGTTATATAAGTATATTTTTCATACTCCTAATTATTCTTAAATCAAAAAACAAAAATTGGAACGCTATTTTCTCTTCAATTGTAATATTTTTTTTATTTCTAATCCCTTCTTTATTAATACCCAATACGAATGAAAACTCTCAATATTTGGAACATAGGCTCTATTTACCTTTTTTAGGAATATTATTATTGTTACCCCAAACAATACTATTTAAAAACAACTTAAAAGAGAAACATTTATTTAGGGTATATCTATTTTTTGTAGCCCTCTTATCAGCTATCAATTTCAATTACCAACAAAACTTCTCGTCACCTAACGCATTTTGGACAAATGCTGTTGCAACCTCACCCAATTCTTGCTCTGCAAATATGATGCTTGCTGTACATACAAAAAACAAAGAAAAATGCGAGCCTCTATTTCAAAAAGCATTTATACTTAATCCCAAACAAAAATATTTAAATTTTTGCTATGGTGTTTATTTACAACAAAAAGATTCTATATTATTATCAGAGAGCTATTTTGTTGCAGAGTTAAAAAATTCTAATTTTTACCAATCCAATTTTTATCTCGCCAGAATAGCTATAAAAAAGAATGATTTAAAAACTGCCTATAACTATCTAAATAGGTATTTACAAAATAACCCACATTTTGAAAAAGAAAAAAACGATTCATTAACAATAGACACAACATTGTTACAACCTGAAAAAATGCAAGAAAATATAACAAAACTTAAAGAGTTAAATAATCCATTTATCGACAATATTTTAATGCAATTAGGACTTTAGTAATTTTTTAATACTTCAAAATCAAACTTGTAAATACTATTGTTTAAAATATATTATTATTGCCGGTAAATAAAAATATTTTAAGAAAAAAATTATTAAATTTGACTTTAGCATAATATTATTGCACTGTGAGTAAAAACAAAAAAACAAATACACCAAATAATAAACCTGTAGCAAATGCTGCAAGTAATAGTAGTGCTATCAAAAACACAACTACAATTAGTGCAAATAAAGATACATTTATTGTAAACAGACCTTTACTATGGTTAATTGCAGCTACATTAATAGTATATGTGCCGGTAATTTATTTTAAGTTTACAGAATTAGATGATTCTATATTTATAAAAGAATTTCACGAGTACTATCAAGATATTTCCAATTTTTTCACCTCATTTCATCGGGGTTTATTTGATGCTGTAAAAGACCCATACTACCGTCCTCTTTTTTTAAATTCAATGTTGCTTAATTACCAATTGTTTCATGAAAATATTGAGGGCTATCATTTTATAAATATTGTTTTTCATATCACATCTGTTATTTTACTCTATAAGTTATTTATTAAACTAGAACAAACACCCTTAAATTCATTTATTCTTACTCTAATTTTCGCTGTACATCCTGTACTTTGCCAAGCTGTAGCTTGGATACCCGGAAGAAACGATACTTTATTAGCCATCTTTACACTATCATTTCTAATATTCTCTATCAATTTTACTAAAACAGGAAAAATACCGCACTTACTACTTTCAGTTTTATTTTTATTGCTTGCCTTCTTTACAAAAGAAACAGCTGTTTTTGCAGCACCTGTTGCATTAACAATGCTTGTTATAATGCTAAAAAATAAAATTTACAATATAAAAATACTGTTGCAAATGTTTTTATGGGCAGGTTGTTTGGGTGTTTGGTATTATGCACGCACACAAGCTACTATTGCAACTACAGCAATTGTACCCGGACAATTAGCTATAGACTTCTTCAATAGATTACCTGTAATTATACAGTATATTGGCAAAATTTTCTTACCATTTAATCTAAGTGTTTTTCCTACCCAAGAAGATACAACTTATCTTTTTGGTATTATTGCAATAATATTATTAATTGTAGCTATTATATATTATAAAAAAAGAAACTGGAGAACTCTATTAAGTGGATTTATTATTTTCTTCTTTTTCTTAATTCCTGCATTACTTGTTCCCAATCACTTAAACGACCAAACTTTCGAACATCGTTTATACCTGCCTATAATTGGAATTTTATTAATATTGCCACAGACATGTATTTTAAATACTCCACGAGGCGATTGGCAGCTAATGCTTTATGTAATTATTGCTTGCGTAGTATTAGGCATTTTAAACTATATACATCAAAGAAACTTTGCTGACCCACAATCTTTTTGGAGACAAGCAGTACAAACATCTCCCAATTGTGCCTATGCCAATATGATGCTTGCAGAACGAGATGATAATATGGAGGAATCGGTGGCATTATTCAAAAAAGCTTATCATTTAAATCCAAAAGAAAAATATATAAATTTTTATTATGCAGAAATGCTTATAAAAACAAATAATAAAGATTCATTGGCTGCAGCAGAAAAATATTTACTTGCAGAAAGAAATATATCTAATTACATTAAATGCTATTTTTATTTAGCCCAAATAGCTGTAATGAAAAATGATTTCACTAATGCAGTCAGCTATCTTAAAACGTTTCTTAAAACTGTACCTGAAACATCGGATGAGGGAAAAGAAGCCAACAATAAATTAATGATAATATACTATAATACTCACCAAACAAATGAATTAATATCGCAAATAAACCACATGAAACAACTTAATATTCCTGTACCAATAGAAATATTAAAGAATATGCCACAAAAATAGATTACAATATAATTTTGAAAAATTACCATTTCCTAAATACCTAATAAATTAAATTTTATTCTAAATAATTTTATTAAGGATTAAATACGTTCAAAATGTACCTTTGACCAATTAAAATAAAGACGTTAATTATTTGAAAGATAATTCTGAAATAATTTTAGGCATAGACCCCGGTACAATTGTAATGGGTTATGGAGTAATATCGGCAAGTAAAAGTAAAATTTCGTTAGTAGAAATGGGGGTGTTACAATTGTCTAAGTATGAAGACCATGCCCAAAGATTACATTTAATATTTAAAAAAATGGAAAGTTTACTGGCAATACATAACCCTGCTGCGGTTGCAATTGAAGCACCATTTTTTGGCAAAAACGTGCAAAGCATGTTAAAGCTTGGCAGGGCACAAGGTGTTGCAATTGCTGCCGCTATGATGAATGGATTACATCCGACCGAATATGCACCACGGAAAATAAAACAATCTATTACCGGTAGAGGTGCAGCTACAAAAGAACAAGTATGGACTATATTACAACATATATTAAAAATTGAAGAACAGGATGTACGTTTTTATGATGCAACAGATGCCGTAGCAGTAGCACTTTGTCATTATTATCAAAACTCTAATGCGTTACTTAGTATTGCTAAGGAACCTGTTATTAAAACGAAAAGTAAAAAAACGACCTCATGGGATGCATTTTTAACACAAAATCCGCAACGTGTTAAGAAATAAGCTTCCAAATGTCAAAAAAACACTTATTTTTGTAAAAATTATTCAATAATATTTCTATAATAATAAAAGAAGTATTAAATTAGCACTTTAAATTTTTTTAACTATACAGTTTACTAATTATGTCGCAGACGAAAATTAAAATATTGTTGGTAGAAGACGACCCAATCTTAGGGTACGTTGTAAAAGACTTTTTGCAGAAGCATGATTATGAGGTTACACACACAACAGATAGTGACCTTGCTTGGCAATTATTCATGAAAAACATCTATGACCTTTGTCTTATTGATGTATTACTTCCCGGCAAAAAAGATGGCTTGGAATTAGCAAATAATATACGCAAAAAGAACGAGCAAATTCCAATTATTTTAGTTACGTCTAAAACCATGGATAGTGACAAAATTATTGGGTTTGAAAGCGGGGCAGATGATTATGTTACTAAACCGTATAATATGCAAGAATTATTGCACAGAATACAGGTATTTATCAGGCGCACAAGAAAACAAGAAGTTGCACAAGATGTATTCTTTAAAATTGGTGAGCTTGATTTTGATTTCAACAATTTGACATTAAAAAATGATTCTGTTGAATATCAACTTACACAAAGAGAAGCCGAATTAATTAGATATTTGTGTTTAAATGCAAATCGCATCTTAAAAAGAGATGAAATATTGCTGAACGTTTGGGGTAAAGACGATTACTTCTTAGGTAGAAGTATGGATGTATTTATTACCAAAGTAAGAAAATACCTAAAAGCACAAACAGCTGCAAAATTGCAAACTATACATGGTATTGGTTTCAGATTTAATTATTTTCCACCTGCTGCTTAATTTCAAAAACACTCATAAATAAAAAAGGTTTCAAGTTTATTACTTGAAACCTTTTTTATTTATGTTTATTATTTTTTTACTCTCCAATTATTACTTTTTCGCTTACAACATCTTCATTTATAGCAGCAGTTATAATATAGATGCCTGCCGGTTCGTATAAATTTATTATTGTAGGTTTATTAGTAGCAATTGTAAAATCTTTTATTTGTTTACCTGTAATTGTACTTATTAATACATGTGCGTTTGTTTCCATAGGGGTCGAAATATTTATTGAAAACGACTTATTAGAAGTAGGATTGGGGGAAACTGCAATACCCATTTTGGCTGCAAATAGCGGATTCACATATACATTTTCACCCAAATATCTTACACGATTATTGTTAAAATCGGCAAAGTAAAGAAAACCTTTACCACCAATACAAACACCTGTAGGATAATTTATTTTAGCCATAAGTGCGTTTCCATTATCGCCCGAAAACCCTGTTAAACCATTACCTACAACAGTTATCATCGTACCGTTAGCATTGATTCTTCTTATTACATCGTTATGCCAATCTGCAATATATACATTACGATTAGAATCTACAGCTACATCATAAGGACTGTATATTTTTGCGGCTGTTGCGGGTCCGTTATCACCAGTGTAGCCATAAGAACCAGTACCCGGTACACCACCAATAGTATGTATTATTCCTAAGGTATCTACTTTGCGAATAATATTATTGCCATTATCTGCAATGTATAAATTACCTAAATTATCTATATCAATACCATAAGGGTACTGTACCCTACCAGCTGTTGCCGGCATACCGTCATTTATAGGATAAGGTACACCATCACCAACAACTGTAGTAACTATTCCGAAAGTATCTACTTTACGAATACGGTTATTGGATGCATCGGCAATAAAAACATTCCCTTTTTTATCAACTGCAATTCCCCATGGACCATTAAACATTGCTGCTGTTGCCGGTCCGTTATCCCCATAAAAACCGGCAATTGTATCTCCCCTGCCTGCAACAGGATAAATAATACCGTCTAACCCTATTTTCCGAACACAATTTTTTGCAAAATCAGAAAAATAAACTACCCCCGATTTATCAACTGTAATAGAACGTGGTCCTAATATTTTAGCTGCTGTTGCTGGTCCTCCGTTTCCGGAAAAGCCACTTATTCCTGTACCTGCTATTGTTGTTATAATACCGAAAGTGTCTATTTTACGAATACGAAAATTTCCATAATCTGCAATATAAACAGTACCCCACCTATCAACAGCAACATCATAAGGCGAATTTATTTCAGCACCAGATGCTGCTACCCCATCAGATACATAACCGGGTGTTCCATTACCTGTAAGTGTATTTATTATTTGTGCATTCAGATTTAAAGAATTAGAAAGACAAAATAAACAAAAAGCAATAAATAAATTCTTTTTCATCTTGCGAAAATAAAGAATTTATTTATCATTTTTATTTTTTTCTGAATTAGATAAATATTCAATTGAAACTAAGAAACAATACTAATATACATAATTTAAATTTGATTAAAAATTTTATTTTTATAAAAGACATAACACAAATTACAAGCCCACCAACAAGACTTTTATTATATTTGCCCACTATTGATTCTCTGATTGGTTTTATACGCAAATAAATAATTAACAAGAAAAACGCTAAATATCTTGAAGTATCGCAATGCAATAATATTAGTATTCGTAATTATAATTATTGACCAATGGTTGAAAATATACATTAAAACACATTTTGCAAATGGCGATGAACTTAATGTTGCCGGTGGCTGGTTTAATATCCATTTCATTGAAAATGAAGGTATGGCTTATGGTCTAAAAATTATGAATTCCGAATTTGGAAAAATACTATTAACTACATTTAGACTATGTGCTGTTATTTTTGGTTTCTTTCTTCTTAAAAACTTAGTAAAACGCCAATATGGCAAATTAATAATAATTTGTGGTTCGCTCATTTTAGCCGGTGCATTAGGCAATTTGATAGATAGCCTTTTCTATGGTTTACTATTTACTGACAGTATTGAGAAAAACTGTGGGTTCACTAATGTTTACAATAGCTTAGATACAATAATCAATCATAATAATAATGCTACGGCTATTGCTCATTTTACAAAAATAGGTTCGGGATATGGTAAATTCATGCAAGGTAAGGTAGTAGATATGCTCTATTTCCCTTTACATACGTTCCATAATTTACCTTCATGGTTTCCTTTTAAAGACGAACGAAATGATTTTACTTTTTTTAATGCTATTTTCAATGTAGCCGACGCTGCAATTTCAGTAGGTGTTATGTTGTTAATTTTCAGACTTTATGTTTTGAATTTTTTCTCTCAACTTAAATTGAAAAAAAACTCAAAAATCGAAAATAATGATGTCGTATGAGTGATGAATTAATACCTATTTCGCTTTGGATAGCAGGACGAAGCTACCGTATAAGAATAAATCCTGAAGAAGAAGCTGCAATAAAAAAAGCCGTAAAAGTTGCAGATGATAAAATTGCAGAAATGAGAACCCATTACGCAGGCAAAGACGACCAAGACTTTATTGCCATGTGTTTATTAATGTACGCCCTTGATAGTGTTACCAATGCTATGAATGACCCTGTAATTATTGATGAAATTGAAGGATTATGCAATAAAATAGATAAAGTAATTACAGATTAATTTTTATAATAATTACGTTAATAATTATTATAATCTTTCTATAATACCTGCAATACCTTGCCCACCACCAATACATGCAGTAACGATACCGTATTTTTTATCTAATCTTTTTAAGTCATTTAAAATTTGTATAGTCAATTTTGCACCTGTACAACCCAAAGGATGACCAAGAGATATTGCACCTCCGTTTATATTTACCTTTTCTGTATTCAAACCCAATTCTTTTATTACTGCAAGAGATTGTGATGCAAATGCTTCATTTAATTCAATTAGGTCTATGTCATTTAAGGTTAAGCCGGATTGTTTTAATGCTTTTGGTATTGCAATCATTGGTCCAATACCCATAACACGAGGATCTACGCCTACACTAGTGCATGTTACTAATCTGCCAATAGGGGTTAATCCTAATTGTTGCATTAATTGCTGGCTCATAACAATTGTAAATGCAGCCCCGTCTGAGGTTTGAGACGAATTGCCGGCTGTTACAGAGCCACCTTGTGCAAAAACAGGCGGTAATTTTGCTAATACTTCCAGAGAAGTATCTGCACGAGGTCCTTCATCTGTATCTACTAATGTTTCTTTTACTACTTTCTTGTTTTTTTCATTTAAAGATACTTCACTAACTTTTATGGGTAATATTCCATTTTTAAAATAACCATTCTCAATAGCATTTATCGCCCTTTTATGAGACTGTAATGCAAAAGAATCTTGTTCTTCTCTACTAATTTTATAATCATTCGCAACCTGTTCTGCAGTAAGTCCCATACTTAAATAATAATCACCATGCGAATTGGCAATAGAATAATTTGGCATAGTACGCCAACCTGCTGTAGGCACTAAACTCATATTTTCTGTGCCACCTGCAATTATGCAATGCGCCATACCCATTTGTATTTTGGCAGTTGCAATTGCAATTGCTTCCAACCCCGAACCGCAATAACGATTTACAGTTAGCCCTGCTGCATTTTCGCCTATTGCTCTATTAGCAATTATCCTGCCTATTTGTAAACCTTGTTCTGCTTCCGGTACAGCATTTCCTACAATAACATCGTCTATAAAATTAGCTTCTATCTGTGGCATGCTTGCCATTAAACCTTTTATAACATCTACTGCCAGGTCATCTGGTCTATAAAAACGAAAAAAACCACGTTTTGATTTTCCAACCGCAGTACGATAACCGGCAACTATATAAGCTGTTTGCATAATAATAAATTAGAAATAAGCAATGATTGAAAATAAAATAAATAATATAAAAAAACAATTTATCAATTTATATTCATTCTAAATTTCAGGATTTAAAGTTATGTATTTTTATAAAGAAAAAGATAGGAATAGAACAATATTTTTCATTTTTCACATTATAAATAAAAAAAAATAACAATGTAAATAGTCATCTATTAATAACCATAAGTATAAAAATATAGAATTTCAGAATGACAATATTTAAGAATCTGGATATGTAAGTTCAATCAATTCTGAAAATAAAAGAAAACATCTATGAACATATATACACATAAAAAATTGGAGAGAGCAAATGAATGCTCCCTCCAAAAGTAGTATTACAAAACCAATTAAGAGTGTATTTGTTTTTTCTCTTTAATACGTGCTGATTTTCCTTGACGTTCACGTAAATAGAACAGTTTAGCACGACGTACACGACCTGATTTATTTAAAACAATGGAGTCAATATTTGGAGAAAATAATGGAAATAAACGTTCTACACCTACACCATCAGAAATTTTACGTACAGTAAAAGTCTGTGTGCATCCACTACCTTGGCGTTTTAAAACATCTCCTTTAAACGACTGGATACGCTCTTTATTACCTTCTATAATTTTATAATTAACAGTAATGTTATCACCAGCCTTAAACTTCGGATATTCTTTCTTAACCGTCATTTGCTCGTGTACAAAAGCTACAGCATTCATAATCTTTATTTTTTGGGACTGCAAAGGTAATACAAATTTCATGATTTCAGAAAAAATATTTTCAAAAATCCTAACAAAAATATAAATAAAGAAAAGAAAAAATATTTATGACTAGTTAAACTAACAAAAATAAGTATTTTTACGTTTTTTATGCTATTTCATCAAAATTAAAAATTCAGCACGATTTTTGCTGTAATTATTTTGAAAGTAAATTAAACAATGCAGCAACAAATAAGAATAAATTTACCTTTAGAACGTAGCACTAGCGTTACAAATCCGACATCTGAGATTAGCGAAATCAGAGAGATGTTCTATGATATGAACCATCGTTATATTGTTTGCGAACCATCTCCTTATTATTACAAAATAAAAAGAGTAATGGACATCACAATATCATCATTATTCATTTTATTCGTAATGTCTTGGCTGTTTCCAATAATTGCAATCTTAATAAAACTTTCATCTAAAGGTTCCGTTTTCTTTATACAAAAAAGAACAGGTTTTAAAGGTATAGAATTTAATTGTCTTAAATTCAGAACTATGTATGTAAATAAGGATGCAGACATTAAACAAGCCAGTGTTGATGATAAGCGAATTACCCCAATAGGTAAATTTTTAAGATTAACTCATATAGATGAAACTCCTCAATTTTTTAATGTTTTGTTTGGCGATATGAGCATTGTTGGTCCAAGACCACACATGATATATCATACACACTACTATTCTCAATTTATTCCTTACTATAATTTACGACATGAAGCACAACCCGGCATGACCGGTATGGCACAAATAAAAGGATATATAGGCGAAATAAATGCCGAAAGAGAAATACGAAAAAGAGTGCAGTGGGATATTTATTATATGAAAAACAGAACAATTTGGTTAGACATAAAAATATTATTCAATACTGCAATGGCAGTTTTGTCTAAATGCGTTCACCCTTTTTCAACCAAAAAAGAAAATTAGTAGAAAAACATATAACTTTGCAGTTGATACTATTTTGTATTCTTATTACATAAATTTTAAATTTTATGTCCCTAATCATAACTGCTACCGATTTCTCAAAAGTTGCTACTAATGCCGTAAATTATGCTTGCGAATTGGCAAAAGAAACTAAATCGGATATAATTGTATTTCATTCTTATTATTTACCAATTTATTTTAGCGATTTAGCAATACCACAAATGTCTTATAATCTTGTAGAAGATTTAGCAAAAGACAATATGAAAGAGCTTATTACACAACTTTCAAATAAATATCCTGAAATAAAAATTAAAGGCGAAATTCTTTATGGCGATATTATTGAAAGCTTGGAGGAATTATTGCAAAAAGAAAATACACCTTGGTTGATAGTTTTAGGAAATCATAATGCTGAAGAAAATATTGATTGGTTGGATAGTACATTAATTCAAGCATTTAGGAATCTTAAAAATCCTGTTATAGCAATTCCATCGGAAGTAAAATACAAAACTGTAAATAAATTATGCTTCGCATTTGATAATAAACATGAAGGCAATGATACCGCATTTGCACAAATAAATGAAATATCTAAAAAATTAAATGCAGAACTTCATGTAATCTTTTCTGAAACAGATGTTTTAAATAGAGATAATCAACCGGATTTTGACCCTAAAATAAAATCAATATTAGAAATTTCAAAACCTCATTATCATATCTTTTTCGATGGAAATATTGAAAATACGCTAAGTGACTTTTTAAAGAAAGAAGAAATGGACTGGGTTATTATTATGCCACGCAAACATTCATTTTTAGAAAGTCTTTTTCACAAAAGTCATACAAAATCAATATCAAAAATAATACATATTCCAATTCTTGCAGTTCATGAAGACGTATAGATAATTACATACTTTGTATTTTCAAATTGTATGTATGATTTAATTCGACATTATTTTCTTCAGCTAGCTCAATATTTGCAAAATTAGAAAGATGTACTCCTCCTGTTTTACGTATTACAGTTGTATGCTCAAAATGTGCTGACGGTTTCAAGTCTTCGGTTTTTACCGTCCATCCGTCTTGTTCTGTAAAAACCTCTTTAACACCCAAATTAATCATTGGTTCAATTGCAATAACCATGCCCTCCTTTAATTTCTTTCCATCGCCACGCCTTCCATAATTAGGTATATTCGGGTCCTCGTGCAATTGCCTGCCCACACCATGCCCAACAAGCTCCCGGACAACGCCGTAACCATTAATTTTATTTGTATAATGCTCAATTGCATAAGAAATATCTCCCACTCTGTTATTATCTTTTGCCTGTGCAATTCCCAAATAAAGAGATTCTTTTGTTACACGCATCAATTTTAAAGTTTCTTCATATACATTTCCTATTGCAAATGTATATGCGGAGTCTCCATGAAATCCATTCATATATACACCACAATCAATAGAAACTATATCACCGTCTTTTAATAAATAATTACTTGGAAAGCCATGAACAACAACCTCATTTACTGATATACATAATGAAAATGGAAAGCCATGATAACCTTTAAATGATGGAACACCTTTATTATCTCTTATAAACTCATCAGCCATCTTATCTATAGACAGAGTAGTAATACCCGGTTTAAGCATTTTTGCGACCTCTGTAAGTGTAGCGGAAACCATTAATGCACTATTTTTTATTAATTCAATCTCTTCTTTGTTTCTAATATGTATCATCTTTAAAATATCTAATAAGATTAAAAAAAACATAATTGTTATAAATAATAATTCCCCCGTAGCATCGGAGGAATTAGTTATTTATATACTATATAATATTTATTACTCCTAAACTTAATAAAATTAAGCGGTAATAGTTTTTGCAGGATTAGTAACTGTTCTACCGGTAATACGCCCGGTCTTCATTAAACCGTCATAATGGTTCATTAATAAATAGCTTTCTACTTGCTGTAAGGTATCTAAAATTACACCTACACCAATTAACATGGAAGTACCGCCAAAAAATGAAGCAAATCCACTTGTAACACCAAACAATTGAGCAATACTAGGTAGGATACCGGCAATAGCTAGGAAAAAAGCACCTGGCAATGTAATTCTATCCATTATAGTAGCTATGTAATGAGCGGTGGGTTCTCCAGGCTTTACACCCGGGATAAAACTATTATTTCGCTTCAAATTATCAGCCATCTCTGTAGGATTAAAAATTAATGCCGTATAAAAATAAGTAAAAGCAATTACCATTACAGAATATATTAAATTATATACCCAAGAGCGAGGATTCGTTAATTCACCAATAAAATTTGATACGTTCTGATTACTATTAAAACCGGTAAAAATAGTTGGTATAAACATCATTGCTTGTGCAAATATGATAGGCATAACACCGGCAGAATTAACTTTAAGCGGAATAAAATCCCTACTACCACTTGCTTCTTTTGCTGCATTTGTGCTACCAATTATTCTACGTGCGTAATTTAATGGAATTTTACGTACTCCTTGTGTTAGTAATATTAAACCTATAATAACTGCAACAAATATTGCTACCTCTATAAGTAAAATAAGCAAGCCACCTGCACCTTGAGAATTTTTAAATTTGAATTCTTCTGAAAAAGACTGGGGTAAACGAGCTAAGATACCTACCATAATTATTAATGATGTACCATTGCCTATTCCTCTATCTGTAATTTTTTCGCCCATCCACATTACGAATAATGTACCACCTGTTAAAACTATCACCGTAGTTAACCAAAATAAGAATGGGCTAAAATCTTGCGAAATAGCTCTTGCAAAAGCAGGAGAATGTAAATAAGCAACGTAAGCACTTGCTTGGAATGCAGTAACTATTACAGTAAGATAACGCGTATATTGTGTTATTTTACGACGACCACTGTCTTCTCTTTGCATTTTGGCAACTTGAGGTATAACAATACCCGCTAATTGCATAAAAATGGAAGCAGATATATATGGCATTACACCTAATGCAAAGATTGAGGCTTTGCTAAAAGCCCCTCCTGCAAACATATTCAAAATACCTAATAACCCTGTAGGCCCATTATTTTTCCCTAACTCGGAAGGTATAATTCCGGGTAATACAATATATGCACCTATTCGATACACTAATACCAAGATAATAGTATATAAAATACGATTGCGAAGCTCATCAATGCTCCATATATTCTTTAACTTTTCAATAAATTTCTTCACAGGAACTGTTATTAATCAAGAATGAAATGCGAATTAACGATAAAAATCACATTTTACCAAAAAGAAAATAATTTTTATTAAACAAGGTCAATAGTAGAGCCTGCTTTTAATATTGCCTCTTTAGCTTTTGCACTAGCAGCATTTACTTTAAAGGATATTTTAGAACTAAATTCACCAACTGCAAGTATTTTTACTAGATCGGTTCTATTAATTAAACCATTCATATATAGAATATCAGGGGTAAACTCTGTTAGTCCATATTTTTCAACCAACATATCTACTTGGCTAAGATTAAATACTTTATAAGATACTCTAAATGGATTTTTAAATCCTCTTTTGGGCATCCTACGTTGAATAGGCATCTGTCCGCCCTCATGTCCTTTTTTAGATTGATAACCGGTATCAGCCTGCTGACCTTTATTACCTCTTGTAGCAGTTCCGCCATGTCCGCTACCTTCACCACGACCTATTCTTTTTGGTTTTTTAACAGCACCTGTAGCAGGTGTAAGATTGTGTAGTTGCATTTTATTACAATTTTTGAACTTGCGCGGAATGTATAACCGCTCGCAAATTATATAAAAAAAATTTAAAACTATTGAAAAATTATAATGCAGCTTTTATTACAGTATAACCTTTATTGGTATTCTTTTCAATTTCGTAGTTGTCAGAAACATTTTCCACAGTAACCAAGTGATGTACAGTTTTTACCATACCTTTTATTTGAGGAGTTTCTTCAACAACTACACTGGCTAATACATTACGCAAGCCTAATGCTCTTAGCGTACGTTTTTGCCTTTCCATACGGTCAATACCGCTTTTTACTTGTGTAATTTTTATTTTTGACATAATATTTAAAACTAAAATTGAATATAAAATGATAATCAAAGATTATTTATTGTATTTAATTGAAATTATATCAATTAAAATTAACCATTAAATACCTTTTTAAGATTAATATTTCTTTGTCTTGCTACTTGTATAGGTTCGCGTAACATTGCTAATGCAGTAAAAGTTGCTTTAACCACATTATGCGGATTTGCAGAACCTAATGATTTAGAAAGTACATCAGTAATACCAACTGCTTCTAATACTGCACGCATACTACCACCTGCAATAACACCTGTACCATGTGCAGCTGGTTTTATTAAAACTTTTGCAGCTCCTTCTTTTGCTAATTGCTCATGTGGAATAGTACCATGCATAATCGGAACTTTAATTAAATTCTTTTTTGCATCATCAATGCCTTTAGTTATAGCTTCTTGAACTTCTTTTGCTTTACCAAGACCATGACCTACTACACCATTACCATTACCAACAACAACAAGAGCAGAAAAACTAAATGCACGACCTCCTTTTGTTGTTTTTACAACACGATTGATTGCAACTACTTTTTCGTGAAGTTCTATGTCGCCACCTTTTACTCTATTTAAAACTGTCTTTGCCATTTTTTATTAATTATCTTCAAAGATAATTTTTATTATTAAATTATCTAAAAAATTATTTAAAACGAATACAAAATAATAACTTATATAAATAAATCAGATTAGATTAGAAAATTAAACCACCTTCACGAGCACCATCTGCTACCGCTTTAATTCTTCCGTGATATAAATACCCTCCTCTATCAAATACGCAAGTTGTAATTCCTAATTCTTTTGCTTTTCTTGCAATTGTCTTACCTACCTCTGTAGATTTGATAATCTTTGCACCCAGTA
This sequence comes from uncultured Bacteroidota bacterium, assembly GCA_903929195.1. Taxonomy (GTDB): domain Bacteria; phylum Bacteroidota; class Bacteroidia; order Chitinophagales; family Chitinophagaceae; genus CAIYTT01. The sequence goes on along the minus strand of CAIYTT010000050.1, from coordinate 27,926 downwards.
TTGCAGAAATTTCACCCTGACGAGAATTGCAAGAAACAATTGTCATGCCATTATCATCATTTATTAATTGTGCATATATATCCCTGTTACTACGAAACACAGATAATCTTGGTTTCAATGAAGTACCATGAACTTTTCTGCGTATGCGCCAACGCAATTTCTGGCGACGAACTACTTTTAAATCTTGTGACATTTTATCTCTGTTTTTACGGACTCACTTCAAAATTAAAGTGGCTACCGGAATTAATTTTTATATATAACTTTCTAACCAACAATAAAATAATACTATTTTCCAGCTGCTTTACCTGCTTTACGACGTACAACTTCATCTGAAAATTTAACACCTTTTCCTTTGTACGGCTCCGGCTTACGAAGACTGCGTAATTTTGCAGCAACTTGACCTAATAATTGTTTATCGTTTGATTCTAATATAATTCTTGGATTTTGACCTTTTTCAGCAGTTGCAGAAGGTTTTACTTCATTCGGAACTTCAAAAATAATATTATGGGAATAACCTAATGCCAAATCAATTAATTGACCGGTAACAGCAGCACGATAACCTACCCCTACTAACTCTAATTCTCTTTTAAATCCGGTGGTTACACCTGTCATCATATTTGCAATCAGAGATCTATAAAGACCATGTAAGGCTCTATGACGTATTTGATCTGTTGGTCTTTCAACTAAAACAGAATCATTATTTACAACAATTTTAATATCTCTGTCAATCAATTGTTTCAATTCGCCTTTAGGACCTTTTACAATAATCTCATTGGCAGGAGTTACTTTAACAGTAACACCAGATAAAATAGTTACCGGTTTTTTACCTATACGTGACATATTCTTTGTTTTATTTTTTCAGCAGTTTTCAGTTACCGTATAGAGAACTTTATATTATCAACTGAAAATATTTTTTTTAAATATTATTAATATATATTACACATTACTTCACCACCTACATTTTGTGTTCTTGCTTCTTTGTCAGTCATAACACCTTTAGAAGTAGAAACTATTGCAATTCCCAATCCATTTTGCACAGAACGAATCTCCATTGGTTTTGCATATTGACGAAGACCCGGGCGGCTTATACGCTCTAATGATTTAATAGCAGGCTCCTTTGTTTGAGGATCATACTTTAAAGCTATTTTAATAATTCCCTGCTTATTATCTTCTTCAAATTTATATTTTAGGATATATCCTTTTTCATATAAAATCTCAGCAATACGTTTTTTTACATTTGATGCAGGAATATCAACAATACGATGACGTGCCATTTGGGCATTACGAATACGTGTTAAAAAATCTGCTATTGGATCTGTTACCATTGTTATGTTTAAATTGTTGTAAAAAATATTGTTACGAGTATCAGAGTAGTTATTCCGACTTTGAAACTAAATTTTCTATTCGGTAAATATAATATATATATACCAAACAGTTTTACCAGCTTGCTTTGCGAACTCCAGGTATTTTACCATCTAATGCCATATCTCTAAAAACATTACGACAAACACCGAAATATCGCATATATCCTCTTGGACGCCCTGTAAGCTGACAACGATTTTTAAGCCTTACCGGTGATGCATTTTTCGGGAGTTTATCTAAACCCTCATAATCACCTGCTGCTTTTAATGCTGCACGCTTAACAGCATACTTAGCAACCATTTTTTCACGCTTACGTTGACGGGCTTTAATTGATTCTTTTGCCATATATCTGTAATTATTTTTATTTTATGATGCTACTTTTTCAACCCCTGTTTTACTCATACCTGTAAATGGCATTCCTAACTCTTTTAATAACTCATACGCTTCTTCATTGTTGCGTGCAGTTGTAACAAAAGTAATATCCATACCACTTATACGTGAAATTTTGTCTATGTTTATTTCAGGGAATATAATTTGCTCAGTAATACCTAATGAGTAATTACCTCTACCATCAAATGCTTTTTCACTGATACCTTTAAAATCACGTACCCTTGGTAAAGAAACTGCAATAAAACGATCTAAAAACTCATACATTTTAACATGACGCAAAGTTACTCTGCAACCAATCGGCATGTTTTTTCTAAGTTTAAAATTAGAAATGTCCTTTTTGGATACGGTAGAAATTGCCTTCTGACCGGTAATAGTAGTCATTTCATTTATTGCCTCATCAATTAGCTTTTTGTCTGAAGTTGATCCTTTTACACCTTGATTAAGGCATATTTTTACCAAACGTGGACATTGCATAATTGTTTTATACCCGAATTTTTTCATCAGTGCGGGTACCACCTCATCCCTATACTTTTTTTGTAATCTCGGGCTATATGTAACTGTAGTTGCCATTATTTAATTGCCTCCCCTGATTTTTTTGAAATGCGTACAAAACCTGTTTCTGTCCGTTCGCGCCTGATTTTTACAGGTGCTTTTGCTTTTTCATCCCACAACATTAAATTAGAAATATGCACAGGAGCTTCCTCCTTCACAATACTTCCTTGCGGATATTGAGCATTTGGTTTTAAGTGTTTAGTAACTATATTAACACCTTCAACAAGTACCCTAACTTTATCAGGGTTCTCATTCGTATTAATGGCAATTACTTTGTGCGGACTATTAAGGTCCTTATCATCACCGGCAATTACAACCACGTTATCGCCTTTTTTAATATTAAACTTCGGTTTAAATCTTTTTTTCATAATTTCTATGAATTAAGTTGTTTGCTATACATCCCTTGTTTTCGGGCTGCAAAGGTACAACAATTATTACAATACTTCAGGTGCTAATGAAACTATTTTCATATAACCTTTATCACGTAGTTCGCGAGCTACTGGTCCAAAAATACGCGTACCTCTTGGCTCGTCGGAATTATTAAGCAAAACCACGGCATTATCATCAAAACTTATATAAGAACCATCTCTACGACGTAGTTTGCTTTTAGTACGTACAATAACTGCTTTAGAAACAGTACCTTTTTTTGTACCTCCACCGGCAATGGCATCTTTTACAGTTACAACGATTTTATCGCCTATTCCTGCATAATCTTGTCCCGAATTGCCCAAAACACGTATGCAAAGCACTTCTTTCGCACCACTGTTGTCGGCTACATTGAGCCGGGATTCTTGTTGTATCATTTTAAATAATTACTTAGCTTTTTCAATAATTTCTACCAAGCGCCAACGTTTTGTTTTACTTAACGGGCGTGTTTCCATAATTCTTACTACATCTCCATTACCGGCAGTGTTTAATTCATCATGAGCATGAAAGCTAGATGACTTTTTCAAAAACTTACCATAAATGGGGTGTTTTACTTTACGCTCAACAATAACAGTGATGGTTTTATTCATCTTATTACTGCTTACTACCCCTATACGGGTTTTTCTACTTTTACGTTCAACCGTCATAATTGACATCTATAATTTTATTATAAACCTAATATTCTTTTGCGCTGTTCCGTTTTCAACCGAGCAATATTGCGCCTTTGTTGTTTAATAATCAGCGGATTTTCAATCGGATTAACCGCATGACTGAATTTTGTTTTCTTTAAACGCAATTCATCATCTGCAATCTTCCCGTCTAACGCTTCGTCATCTAATAAGCGATAATCCTCTGTTTTCGCTTTTGTTGCTTTTGCCATTTTATTTAGTATTATCTTTATTTAAGATAAAAATTGTATTAATGCATATTCAATATTATGCTCCTGCATAATCATGTCTTACAACAAACTTCGTTTTTATAGGAAGTTTTTGAGAAGCCAATTCTAATGCTTCGCGCGCTACTTGCTGCGGTACACCATCCAGCTCAAACATGATTAGTCCCGGTTTTACTACTGCAGCCCAAAACTCTAAATTACCTTTACCTTTACCCATACGCACTTCAGCCGGTTTTCTAGTTATTGGTTTGTCAGGAAAAATACGTATCCACACATTACCTTCACGTTTCATGTGGCGTGTCATTGCCTGACGGGCAGCCTCTATCTGGCGATTTGTAAGCCAAATAGGTTCTAAAGCCTTTAGTCCGAATGAACCAAATGAAATCATAGCTCCACGCTGTGCATTTCCTTTAATTCTACCTTTATGCGCCTTACGATGTTTTGATTTTTTTGGTTGTAACATTGTTACAAATTTTTATTAAAGTATTCTAAAAAAATATTTTTATCTTCTAACCGGTCCACCTTGTCCTCCCGGACGGCTTCCACCACCTCCGCCTCTATTACCACCTTGTCCTCCACCTCTATTACCACCACCTTGTCCGCCACCACCACGATTACCACCGCCTTGTCCACCGCCACTGCTATTCCTACGGTCTCCACCACCTTGTCCACCACCACCTCTGCGGTCATTACCACCTCTTTCACCACCACGGTCATTTCCTATACGCTCTCTGTCTCCACCTCTACTTCCTTCTGCATTTGGAAAACTACCAGTAGGTCTATTACCTCGATTGTCAGAATTAGCAGAGAAGTTAGGATTCAAATCACGCTTACCTAAAACTTCACCTTTACAAATCCATATTTTTAAGCCTATTTTACCATATACAGTCATAGCGTAAACAGATGCATAATCAATATCCATACGGAAAGTATGTAATGGAGTACGACCTTGTTTAAATTCTTCCGAACGAGCTATTTCCGCACCATTAAGACGACCACCTGCTTTTATTTTTATCCCTTCTGCACCCATACGAATTGCAGTTGAGATAGCCATTTTAATAGCACGTTTGTAACTTACACGTCCCTCAATTTGACGAGCAATAGTTTCACCAACTATCATTGCATCTAATTCCGGACGACGTATTTCCATGATATTAATTTGTACGTCTTCTTTCTTAGTAAGGTTTTTAAGTTCTTCCTTTATCCTATCAACCTCAGTACCGCCTTTACCAATAATAATACCCGGTTTTGAAGTATGGATAGTAACTATCAGCTTACCAAGTGTACGTTCAATAACTATACGGCTTATACCACCTTTATTGATACGTGCATTAAGGTAATTGCGAATGTTATGGTCTTCAACCAGCTTCTGACCAAAGTCTTTCTTTTCGCCATACCACATTGAGTCCCATCCTCTGATGATTCCCAACCTGTTACCTATTGGATTACATTTCTGACCCATTTTTAACTATTAAGTTATTAAAAATTTATTTTTCTACGTTTTATATAAACAAAGAAACTATTATTTATTTTATTCTGCTGTTACTTCACTTACTTCTTCAACTATATTATTAACTCTGCTATCTACAATTAGAGTTACATGGTTGCTACGTTTACGCACTCTGTATGCTCTACCTTGTGGTGCCGGACGCATCCGCTTTAATACTCGTCCACCATCAACAAATATTGTTTTTACAAAAAGTTTTGCATCGGCAATATCCACACCTTCATTTTTAACTTTCCAGTTAGTAATAGCACTAACTAGTAATTTTTCTAAAGGCACAGATGGGTGCTTTGTACTAAACTTCAAAGTATTCATTGCTATTTCTACATCTTTTCCACGAATTAAATCAGCCAATAGACGCATTTTTCGAGGCGAAGTAGGTAAATTCCGTAAACGGGCAACAGCTTCCATTATTTATAATTTTTTTACTGACAGTATGTGTGTTTTACACACTCCCAATGTTTAATATTTATTTATTTACACTTTATTCAATCTCAGATAATCAATACCGGTTATTGCTTAGAACCACTATGTCCTCTAAAATTTCTTGTTGGTGAAAATTCACCTAATTTATGACCAACCATATACTCGGTAACATAAACCGGTATAAATTTATTTCCATTATGTACAGCAAATGTTTGTCCTACAAACTCTGGTGTAATCGTACTACGACGACTCCAAGTTTTTAAAACACCTTTTTTTGCTTTGCCTTCTGCTATTGCTAATACCTTACGGCCTAACTTTGCATCTACATAAGGACCTTTTTTTATTGAACGAGCCATTTTCTATTGACTATTTAATATTTTGATTGTTATTATTCTTAATCAAGTAGTTTACAATGTAAACTACTAAATAAATTTATAATTTTTTACCGTTTTTCCTTTGAATAATCAGTTTATTAGATGCTTTTGTTCTGCTACGTGTTTTTTCACCTTTAGCATATTTACCGCTTCTACTACGAGGATGACCGCCTGATGATTTACCCTCACCACCACCCATCGGGTGATCTACAGGGTTCATTGCAACACCTCTATTTCTTGGTCTGATTCCTTTCCATCTATTTCTTCCCGCTTTACCCATTGATTCTAACGCATGGTCGCTATTAGAAACAATACCTACTGTTGCCATACATGTACTTAACACTTTACGCAATTCACCACTTGGCATTTTAAGCACACAATACTTTTCTTCTTTTGCATTCAATTGTGCATAAGTACCGGCAGAACGAGCAAGAGCACCACCACGACCTGGTTGTAATTCTATATTGTGAACAACAGTACCTAATGGCATATTCTTCAATAATAATGCATTACCTACTTCCGGAGCTACACCCTCACCACTTTCTATAACAGTACCCACTTGCAAGCCTTGTGGTGCAATAATGTAACGTTTTTCACCGTCATTATAATGCAACAATGCTATAAATGCAGTACGATTCGGGTCGTATTCAATCGTTTTTACAGTAGCTTTAATGTTCTTCTTATCGCGTTTAAAATCAATAATACGATACATTCTTTTATTACCGCCTCCAATATAACGCATGGAGCGATGACCTTGTGCGTTACGACCTCCTGTACTGAAATACGCCTCTACTAAACTCTTCTCGGGTTCATTAGTGGTAACTTCTGCATAAGCGTTACCTATTCTCCAGCGTGTTCCGGCTGTAACCGGTTTATATTTACGTAATGCCATTTTACAATGTTTGAATTTTGATTTATTAATAATTGATAGTTTCAATTATCTTTTAATCACTAAACAACTTAAAAAAAATTTATACTAAATTCTATATTTTATTAATTTACAAACAAATCAATAGTATCTCCCTCTGCAAGCGTAACAATTGCTTTTTTGTAAGAAGATTTTCTACCAGCTAATAAACCTGCTTTTGTATAGCGAGTTTTATTTTTTGCAGGTACAACCATTGTATTTACTTCCTCTACTTTAACACCATAAAAATCTTCAACAGCTTTCTTAATCTCAAGTTTATTGGCTGCATGCCCAACTTGAAATGTATAGCGGGAACTCCGCTCCATCTGCCGGTTTATTTTTTCGGTAATTACCGGTCTTATTAATACTTCAGAAAGTTTCATTTCGCTTAATTTGTCTCAGAACATTTTATAATTCCAAGATATTTTATAATTAATTACTATTTATTCTTACTCAATTTTATAATGTTTGTGCATCTGCACTTCCACTTTCGGTTTCAGTTATTTCAACCTCTTCATCAACAAATCTATTAGCTGCTGATTCTGTAAATACTAACATACTTGCATTTGTAATATCATACGTATTAATATCACTTAATACTACCGTTTGATGATTTTGCAAATTACGTCCGCTTAAGTACACATTAGCATCATATTCTGGAAGAATAAGCATTGTTTTTCTATTGTCTCCGCGTAATGCATCCATAACCATTGAAAATTCTTTTGTTTTTGGAGTTTCTATATTGAAATCTTCAACTACAACAATCTTGTTATCAATAGCTTTGTATGATAAAGCACTCATTTTTGCTAAATCCTTTACCTTACGATTCAACTTAAAAGAGAAACTATGTGGTTTTGGTCCGTTTACGGCACCACCGCCTTTATACAAAGGGTTACGAATGTTACCTTTACGAGAACCACCGGTACCCTTTTGTTTATGTAATTTCTTTGAAGAACCATGCACTTCTGCACGGGTCTTGGTTTTAGATGTACCTTGGCGTTGTGCTGCCAAATATTGCTTTACTGCTAAGTAAATACAATGATCATTGGGCTCAATTTTGAACACATCATCCGGTAAATTTACTGTGCGACCTGTGGCAGCACCTTTACTATTTAAAACGTCAACTTGCATGACTAAATTAATTCTGAATTAAAACAATAGAACCATTATGACCCGGCACAGAACCACTTACTAAAATATAATTCTGTTCGGGGAATATTTTTACAACACGTAATGCTTTTATTTTCACTCTGTCCTGACCCATTCTACCAGCCATACGCATACCCTTAAATACTCTACTTGGGTAAGACGATGCACCAATAGAACCGGGAGCACGAGAACGGTCATGTTGTCCGTGTGTAGCCTCACCTACCCCACTGAAACCATGCCTTCTTACAACACCCTGAAAACCTTTACCTTTTGAAGTTCCTACTACACTTACTTTTTCTCCTTCAGTAAAAATTTCGCAGGTAATGCTTTCTCCTACTTGCTTATTTATTGAACAATTACGTATTTCTTTTACAACAGATTTTGGCGTGGTACTTGCCTTTGCGAAGTGATTAATAAGTGCTTTGGTTGTGCTTTTTTCTTTAGCTTCGCCATAAGCAATTTGCAGAGATTCGTAACCGTCGCTATCGACAGTTTTCTTTTGAGTAACCACACAAGGTCCAGCTTCGATAATGGTACAAGCTGTTTGCTTGCCATTCGGTTCAAAAATGCTGGTCATACCAATTTTTTTACCAATAATACCTTTCATTATTATTACATTTTTACCAAATTAACAGAGATAAATCCCTGCCAACCTGAATTATGTTTAGCTAAGCGCCCGGCTCCTTTTGTGTGGTACGGGATTAGCATTGTTTCAAATTATTAAAGAACTAATTTTACTTTCCTTTTATCTGTTTCGTTTTTGAACTTTACTTATTAAAACGAACAAATAAATTATCAAGCTTTTATTTCAACTTCTACGCCACTCGGCAAATCAAGTTTAGATAGTGCATCTACCGTACGTGAAGAAGACGTATAAATGTCTAATAAACGTTTATGTGTGCATAACTGAAATTGTTCACGCGATTTTTTGTTTACGTGCGGCGAACGTAAAACTGTAAATATTTTCTTTTCTGTTGGTAATGGAATAGGTCCTGTAACAACAGCCCCGGTACTACGAACAGTTTTTACGATTTTATCAGCTGATTTGTCAACCAGATTGTGATCGTAAGATTTTAATTTAATTCTAATACGTTGTGACATACTTTTTAATTCTTTCCCTGTAAAATTTGGGACTGCAAAGGTAATCAAAAAATCGAACTCAACAAATTATTTTTTAAAAAAGTTTAAATTCTTTTTATTTCGACAAAAGGAGTGCAGGAAATCTATTGTTGAACACAAAATTAGGTTACAAAAATACTACTTCTTCTTTTCTATACCAAAGTATTTTATTTTTACAATCACAGTATATACCTGTACCAAAAATAATATTATTGCTAATTATAAATTTATTTTTTCTACAATTAATAATATTCAAAATATTCTATTTACCTTAGACAACGAATTATTTAATTAAAAACATCTATATGCAAAAGTTATATTTATCAACATTTATTGTACTATTAACTGTAAATTTTTGCTTCGGACAAGCTGTAACCATTACAGCAGCTAATTTCAACCCACAATACGGTGAAGCATTCATAACACACAACTGCGATACCACCGGAATATTACAAGGCAATCTTGGGGCTAATCAAATCTGGGATTTTACATCCCTTATTACCACATCAATTGATACCGGTGTAGGTGTACCATGTATAGGTACTCCTAATTGTGCTATGTTTCCCGGATCCACAATAGCTATTGTTAATCCTACTGCTACCATGACAACCTATCTTATTTACGATGCAACAAAAATATCGCAAAATGGATATTATGCATCAGCTACCCAAAATGCAACCTTTACAAATCCAATGGATGAATTACACTATCCCTTTACTTATTTAGATAGTTTTACAGATGCTTTTGCAGGCACTCTTACTTATACATCCAGTTCTGTTACCATTTCTGCACAACAACACGGAACAGAAAAAGTTATTTGCGATGGTTATGGTGTGTTGAAATTACCCGGAAGAATTGACTCTAATGTAATTAGAGTTCATGCGTCTCAGATATACATAGACAGTACCAACCTATTTAGTACCTCAGTCATAGATTCTTTTCAATTTGATTCGTATGCCTGGTATGAACCTAATTTCCATACTGCCTTACTTACCGTTAGTTTTGCACACCAAATAGGGGGTACAATATCATCAAAAGTAGTAACTTATGTTGCAAAATCAATTTTAAGTGTACCAACAATCTCTAATACAAACAATACAATTGACTTATACCCTAATCCTGCTACCAACCAACTCTACGTTACAATGCAACAAAATGAATATAATTCCTATTCAATTACAAACAGTTTGGGGGTATTCGTTACATCAAATGAAATAACAAGTATTCAAACTGATATAAATATCAATATGCTTCCTTCAGGCTTCTATTTCATAACTTTTAAAGGGAAAGATGCTATACAAACAATGAAGTTTTTTAAGAACTAATTGCATTTAAGTGAAAATAAAACAAGAATATTGTTAAATGAACTGTAGATTGTATTACTATTTATCCCTTATTTCTTAAAGTCTTTACTAAAAGTGCGTACATAATTCACCAATTCCCATATCTGGGTAGCAGATAGCATTTTACAAGCAGGCATTGGGTTATTTCCATTATATATCTTCCAAAATAATGCCCCATCTGTTTGCGATTGCACTGTTGGGGATGCAAAATTTGCAGGCGTTTTTGTTAAACCGGCTGCAGCTGCACCATCACCTGTACCCTTTATACCATGACATGAATAACAGAATGTATTAAAAGTTAGTTTGCCATTAGCTGTCGCTTTTATATTATCTTTTAAGGGGTTTATCATGGTATCAGCAGAGGCAGGAGCAATAAACTGAGCTTGCTGTCCGGCTACTTTATATGTATGGAAGAATAACACACACACGCAAATAAACACACATCTGTTCATGAAAATACTTTTAGTAACAACACAAGACAAGTTATTTTACACATAAAACCATTGAAATAAAAATAAAAATATTATCCTCTATATTTCACTTCTAAAGAATGTAGTTCTATTAATGGTTTTAAGAATTCTTCAAGAGCATAAACGCTTAACTGGCTTGCTGCATCGCACAATGCTTTTGCCGGTTCAGGGTGTGTTTCTATAAAAATACCATCAACGCCTGCTGCTACACCTGCACGGCTTAATACAGGCAAAAATTCTCTTGCACCACCTTTTGCATCGGCACTGGGTATGCCATATTTTCTAATACAATGTGTAATATCAAATACTACCGGATAGCCAATAGCTGCTAAATGATAAAAGCTACGAGGGTCAACCACTAAGTCGTTATAACCCATAGTATAACCACGCTCTGTAAGAATTATTTGGTCATTACCGGCATCAATGCATTTAGAAACCGGATGCTTCATATTATCGGGAGCAAGAAACTGACCATGTTTTATATTAATTACTTTACCCGTTTTTGCAGCAGCAACCATTAAACCGCTTTGCATACATAAATAAGCCGGTATTTGCAATACATCACAAACCTCTGCAACAGGTGCTGCATGTTCGGGATAATGAATATCCGTAAGTAAAGTAAAACCAAATTGTTCTTTTATTTTTGCTAATATCTTCATCCCTTCTTCTAATCCCGGACCGTCATAATATTTTAGACTGCTACGATTATCTTTTAAAAAAGATGATTTATAGATAATAGGTATATTCAATTTTTGGCTTACCTCTTTCAGTTTTTCGGCTGTCCGCATCATAATACTTTCTTCCTCAATAACACAAGGTCCGGAAATTAAAAACAATTCATCTCCACCACAATTTATATTCCCTACTTTAATTTTTTTTACGCTCATATTGACTACTATTTTTATTATTAATTATATAATTATGTTAATTTTATGTATAATGCGAATAACAAGAAATGATAAGGATTGCATTATCTGTAACCGAATAAATTAAACGATTTTCATCGTCAATTCGGCGACTCCAAAACCCTTTAAATTGATATTTCAAGGGTTCAGGTTTTCCTAAACCAACAAAGGGGTTACGCAATATATCGTTTATTAAATCACCAATACGTAAAGCAGTTTTTCTATCTTTTGCAATCCATTCTTGATATTCTTTAAAAGCTTTAGGTAAAAAATTGATACTTTTCACAATAATTCATTAGGCTTTAAAGATATTACCTCTTTTTTAATATTGTATTCACCTATTCTTTCCTCTAATTCCTGCATGAATGCTGGATTGCTCAAAATATAATCTGTAGCATCAGCAGGCTGTATAGATATTTCAACAACCTTATGCGGAAACATTTTTTTAATACCATCTAGTATATCAATTGATAGCAAATCTGTATTTATTCTAATAGTAGCATCCATATTCAATTTGTTTAATCGCAATAACTACAATTTATAATACAAAGTTAGCAATTATTCAACAGAATAATTGATAAGTATTTGCAACGAATATTTATCTACAATCTCTTATAAAGCTCCTTTATACTAACTATTGTAACTTTTTCTTTCCAGTTTGTTCCAATTGCATGATACCACATGTGTGTTAAATTATAGGCTACATGTGCCATTGCTGTAATCTGCTCATCTGTCCAGGAGGCACTTAAATTTTGTGGTAATTGAACATTATGTTTTTTAAGCATTTCTTTAAATTCAACAACTCCTACTCCATAAAAATCTTCCAAATGCTGAAAAGCAAGACAATTGGCATAGCAATGTTTTTCGCCTAAAATTTTTGAAAGACCATAAGACAACGCATGACAAATGCCTACTTCAGAATATGTAAGGCTCAAACCACCCATCATTGAGGCTACCATTAATTTGTCATCATTTTCTGCATTTCTACCTGCTTTTTCGCCTAGATATACTTCGCGACATAAGCTAAGAGCCTGTTGGGCATAAGCTAAACTATATGCATTATTTAATATTCCCAATTGAGACTCAATACAATGTATGTAAGTATCCATACCGGTATAAAACCATTTATCAACCGGTACTGTTGCAATAAGCTCTGAGTCTAAAATTACCTGATTAAAAACTGTCCATTCGCATTTTAAACCTAATTTTTTTTCCGGACCTGTTAATACTGCGGTCATAGAAACTTCTGCTCCTGTACCCGAAATTGTAGGCACTCCTAAATGGTAGATTCCAGGCTTTTTTATTAAGTTTAAACCTTGATATAAAGTGGAAGACCCCTCGTTTGTAAACATTAAAGAAATTGCTTTGGCAATATCCATAATCGTACCACCACCAATACCTATTACACCGGCAGGTAATCCTTTTGTTGCTACTATTTCATCTCTTAATTTATCTATTTGTTCGGTTGTAGGTTCATGGGGGTCGGGGTCAATAAACCTAACTACATCTATTGGCAATGCAGGTAATCGGTCTGCCAATTCCTTGCCAAAAAAATAATTATCTACTACAAACAAAAAGAAACCATCATTTTCGTTTCTTTTTTCTGCTATTATTTCTGCCATAGCAGAAAAACTGCCACGACCGAAAACTACCTTCTCTATATTCTTAAAATTTTTATACATTTTTTCTATTGTATAGATTATTTATACAATTGTTTATTTCCTAATTATACTACTAATTATGCCTCAACTTCTAACATTGCCATTTGTACACTTTTAGCAATAAATTGGGCTAATGTTCTCACTTCAATTTCCTGCCACATACATTTTATACTAAAAGAAAGCAATCGGCTAATTACATCCTGCGATTTGGGCAAGTGTAAATTTTGATAATCTTGATGATTTCCGTCTGCTTGAATACCAATTTTGGAAACTGTCCGTAATTCTTTTATGTGATCCCATTGATTAATAAAATGATACATATTTGTGTACCAATAATTATAACCCGTAATACCTACAGTACTTAAATCGGCAATTGTACGTCTCGCAATATCTTCATTAGGTAATAAAATATTTAAAAACGTGCCTGAATCACCAGCGGGGTCAGCAACTTTAGCAAAAGAAATACCATCTGTTTGAGAAAGTATTTCAATCATTATTCTCTTATACTTATTATTTATTTGTCTTATGTGTGGCACTTTACGTGTTTGCGCTACACCAATAGCTGCGTGTAATTCACTAATACGATAATTGAAACCTAAAACAGGATGTTGCTCCATACCTCTATTACTTCCTATATGGTCATGTCCATGGTCTGAATATGAGTCGGCTAATTTATAAATCTGTTCATCGTTCGTAACAATTACCCCCCCTTCGCCTGCCGTTGCAATCTTAAAGAAATCGAACGAATAGCTGCCTGCTTTACCAAACAAACCGGTACTTATTCCTTTAAATGATGCACCAAATGCCTGTCCGGCATCTTCAACCAATATTAAATTATGTTCATTTATTACACGCATAATAGCATGCATATTTGCCATAGCACCACACATGTGTACTAAACAAACCGCTTTTGTTTGCGGTGTAATTGCATCTTTAATTCCTTCGGCACTTAAACATAATGTCTCATCTATTTCTGCAAATACAGGTTTAGCACCTAAAAATAAAACTGCTTCAATAGTAGCAATATATGTAAAAGGAGGTACAATTACCTCATCACCCAAACCAATTCCTGCGGCTGCAAGAGCAATTAAAATGCCTGCACTACCGCTTGAAACCGCATGTGCATAATTTGCACCGGTAAGGTTTCTCACTTCTTCTTCAAAATCTTTAGCTTTCCAAAAATGATTTCGTTGAAAATCATGGTTATACCTAAAAAGTATCCCCGTATTCATTACATCATTTATTTCTTTTCTTTCTTCATTACCAAATAATTCTGTACCCGGCATTTTTATAAAATTTTAAGATGCAAAAGTACGTATATTAGGTTGATAAAAGGAATATTTTCAAAATGTTGAAACCCTATATAAAATAGAATTTTCATTTTATTATATTAAAAATACACTAATACTATACTTAGATTTTTTATAAAATAAAACCAAAGAAAATAGAATACTTCAATTAAAATTGCGTTATTTTACGTTATAAACAACTTAGCAAATTAAAGTATGAAAAACAATATTAATTATTCTATATTATTAACTATTAGCATCTTTTTTGGCTTATTAGCATGTAATAGCAATAGTAACAACAAAAAAGAAAACATTCAACCCAATAATTATGGTAATAGAGAAAAACTTGCAAAAAACAACATCATTGAAAGACACATAAGTTGGGCAGGCAAAAACTTAAAGGGTAAAGTAAAAGTTTTAATTACAAAAAACTATAAAGTTACGGGGATTGATGATAAACAAAATAAAATTTTAAATTACAAAAATTTAGATTCTTTTGATATACAAGGCAATGAGATTCTTTCTATAAATTATAATGATAAAGAAAGCATAGAGAATAAATTCATTATGAAATTTGATGAACATGGTAATGATACTGCTAATTATTTTTATAATGCCGAGGGTAAATATATTAGTAGGTCTATATACAAATATGATAACAAAGGCAATGAAATACAATATAATTCGTACTTACCTGATGGAAAGCCGGAACCAAACGCAAGCTTAATGGTAAATAAATACGATGAAAAAGATAATTTAATAGAAATGAATCACACAAGTGATGATGGAAAATTAATTAGAAAATCCACATTTAAATATGATACCAATGGTTATGTAATTGAAGGCAAAACTGTTGACTCCAGTGGAAAGGTACTTATTAGCGGTACACATAAAAATGATGTAAATGGTAATAAATTAGAATCAATTATTGATTTTCAAAATGGTCAAATTGATAAAATTATATGTAAATATGATGAAAAAGGACACAAAATTGAGGAAATAATTAAAAAACAGGATAGCATAATAACGTCTAAAACTGTGTTTAAATATGATGAAACAGGAAACCGGACAGAGGCAATTGTTTATTATGAAGACGGAACCGTAAATGACGAAAAAAGTAGATATACCAACTATGAATATGACAAAACAGGCAATATTATAAAAAAGACAAAATTGGGTATGATTAATGGCATACGCACTCCCTTTGAAATTACTGAAATGGAAATTGTTTATTATTATTAATGAATTTATCTAAAATTGACAATTTTGATATACTAAAAATTTTAGTTGAATCATTTCTAAATTAAAATAATATTAAGCATGGGAATCATTTTTAGAAAATATTTTATTTACTTGTTTTGCATTCTTCTATTTAGTATTTTTAATATAAAAAATACATACTGTCAAATAAGCACAAATAAAAATAATATTTATATTAGGCAAGACAAGTTAAATAAAAACAATATCATTGAAAAGCACCTCAATTTGCATACAAAACAATTATTAAATAAAGTAAAAAAAATAACTACACGACAATACTATATTGCAACCATTAGCGGTAGCGAACATGCTATACTATTTAGTAGAATAATAGACACTTTTGACCTACAAGGGAATAATGTTGAAGTACAAAACTATGATGCCGACGAAAAACTTTTAAGCAAAAAAATAATTGCTTTTGATGCTAAGGGCTATGATACTGCTATCTACTTCTATAATATCAGAAATGAAATTAGTAGTATTTTAATAAACAAGTATGACGAAAGAGGCAATGAAATAGAAATTTTAAAATACAAAGACTTTAATCTATTAGATACAAATGCCCTTTTACAAAAATTCCGTTATGACAGTAATGATAACTTAATTGAATACTTACAATATAATATAAAAGGTAAATTATTACTTAAATACGAATACAAATATGATAAATATGGTTACTTGAAAGAAGAGATATATAACGATATAGAAGGAAATGTAAGTTCTAAAAACACCTCTTTATACGATAGTAATGGTAACAGACTTGAATTTATATCATACAACCCCAATGGTAGCATAGAACGAAAATACATAAACAAGTTTGATTTAAATAATAATAATATAGAGTCTATTACTTACAAAGCCGATGGTAGTATAGAACAAAAATACTTTTTTAAATACGACAAACACCATAATAGAATTGAAACAAACACCTGCAAACCTGATGGTACAATAGATAATACGAGAACAATTTATTTAGAATACGAATATGACAAAAAAGGAAATGCAATAAAAATAGAAAAATATATAAACAAAGACGGAAAGAAATTTTTAAAAGATTTTTCGGAATATGAAATTAGTTATTATTAAAAAAATACCGTTTTGTAAAAATAAAACAAATAGAATTTCATTCTATACAATGAAATAACGGTACTATTTTTTTTTGAAATCGAATTGAGAAATACAAAATTACATATATCTATTTTATATTTAGTAGCTGTTTGTAATAATGCATAAAACATAAACTATTAAAGTTTATATTTGCCACAAATTAGAAAAGGAATGAAAGTAGCCCTAATTACGGGAATAACAGGACAAGACGGTGCATACCTTGCAGAATTATTACTACAAAAAGGATATGAGGTTCATGGTATAAAACGAAGAACATCTTTAATAAATACTGCAAGAATAGACCATTTATATAAAGACATACACGAACAGAATTTAAAATTTAAACTCTACTATGGCGACCTTACAGACTCTACCAATATTATAAGGATAATACAAGAGGTGCAACCGGATGAAATTTACAATTTAGGTGCCATGAGCCATGTGCAAGTAAGTTTTGAAGAGCCTGAATATGCTGCGAATACTGATGGCATAGGAACACTTAGGATTTTAGAAGCCATTCGGATTTTAGGTCTGCAAAAGAAAACTAAAATTTATCAAGCCTCTACGTCAGAGTTGTATGGTAAAGTACAAGAAGTACCGCAAACAGAAACTACACCGTTTTACCCGCGTTCGCCTTATGGGGTTGCTAAACTTTATGGCTACTGGATAACAGTTAACTACAGGGAAGCCTATAATATGTTTGCTTGTAATGGCATCCTTTTTAATCATGAAAGCCCAAGACGAGGTGAAACTTTCGTAACGCGAAAAATAACCCGTGCTGTTGCAGAAATTGTTTTAGGTTTAAAGCCTAAACTTTGGTTGGGAAACATTGATGCCAAAAGAGATTGGGGACATGCCAAAGATTATGTAGAAGCGATGTGGCTAATGTTACAACAAGATGAGCCGGAAGATTTTGTTATTGCAACAGGTATTACTACTTCCGTAAGAGATTTTGTAAAGATGGCTTTTAATGTTGCAGGTGTAGAGGTAAGTTTTTTAGGTGAAAATGAAAATGAAAAAGCTATAATAACAAAAATAAACATGCCTGATTGTAAAGTAAATATCGGCGATGTAGTAATGGAAATAGACCCACGCTATTACAGACCTACGGAAGTAGATTTATTACTAGGAGATGCTACAAAAGCAAAAAACAAATTAGGCTGGGTACCCAAGTATTCTCTTGAAGAAATAGTAAAAGAAATGGTAGATGCGGATATGGAACATTTCCGAAAAGAAGTACTACTAAAAAAATCGGGCTATACTATTTTCAATGAACATCATTAGTTTTTCTAATAATGTTCATTGAAAAACAGAACCTTATGGCATATTATCTAGGAACTCTAATATGCAGGAATATATATATGCTAAGTCTTCATTGCTAATACAATAAGGTGGCAATACATATATAATATTACCCAATGGACGTAGTATTATCTGTTTTTGCAAGAAAAAATTATAAGCAACATCTCTTAAGTTAGAATGGTAAACAGGTGTATCCGTTTTTAATTCTATTGCTAAAATAGTACCTGTTTGCCTTACTTCTGTTACAGATTTATGGTTTAATATCGCATGTTTAAATCCTGTATGTGCATTGGTAATCCGTATTCTGTTATCTGTACACTCTTCGGTAAGTAATAAATCTAAACTTGCAAGAGCGGCAGCACAAATGGTTGGGTTTGCCGTATAAGAATGCCCATGATATAACATTTTAGTCCTGTCATTATCGTAAAAGGCATTAAAAATATCTTGGGTTGTTACGGTAACACCAAATGGCAAAGCCCCGCCTGTAATTCCTTTCGAAAGACAAATAATGTCCGGTGCTGTATCTATATAGTTACAAGCAAATAATTTTCCGGTTCTTCCAAAACCGGTCATTACTTCATCGGCAATAATAATGGTATCGTATTTTTTGCATAATTTAAAATACGCATCAAGCACATCAGCATCATACATTTGCATACCTGCCGAACCTTGTACTAAAGGCTCAACAATAAAACAGGCACTCTTCCCTTTTTTTAAAAGTTCCTCTAAACATGCAATACTTTTTTCCTTATTCTTTTGGCTTGGAAAAGGAATAAAATCAACATCAAATAATAAATCTTTAAAAGCATCGGTAAAAACACCTCTACCACTTACTGCCATAGCACCAAATGTATCTCCGTGATAGGCATTTTCTAAAGCTATTATTTTCTTTTTTTCAATACCCTTATTACTCCAGTACTGTAGAGCCATTTTAAGTGCTACTTCCACAGCAGTTGAACCATTATCCGAATAAAAAACCCTTTTCATACCCAAAGGCAGTATTTCTAATAATCTCTCTGCTAATAATACAGCCGGTTCGTGGGTAAAACCTGCAAACATGCAGTGTTCTAATTTCAATAACTGTTCACTAACTTTTTTTGCTATATAAGGGTGCGAATGTCCGTGCAGATTTACCCACCAAGATGCAACAGCATCTATATACTTATTCCCGGCTTCATCATATAAATAAGCACCTTCCCCTTTTATTATGGCTATTGCTTCCGGCATTATTTTCATTGGTGTATAAGGATGCCATATTACTTCGCTGTCTCTTTGTTTTATCGTTTTCATTTATTACTAATTTATATAAATAGTTTACACAAATCATCTTTAATTGTATTAGCAAAACAGGAAATAGTATTTTTACTAATAATTTCAAAATGCGGTATTCGTGCTATAATTGGTATTTTAGCATATTCTTCTATAAATGTTTCGCTTGATTTATTCGTTTCTCCATTCATTATTATACCTAATAGATGAATGCCTTTACTTTTTAAAACATCGATACTTAACAAGGTATGGTTTATACTGCCTAAATAATTTTTGGATACTAAAATGACAGGTAAATTATAATATTTCATAAAATCAACCATTGTTTCATTATCCGTAATCGGACTATGTACCCCACCGGCTGTTTCTACTATCAATTTATTATTTGTTTTTGGGAAATTAAACTTTTTTAAGTCTATTTTAATACCCTCCTCTTTTGCAGCTTCGTGTGGAGAAGCCGGCTTTGCTAAAAGGTAAGCTTCCGAAAATACTCTATTATTGCCGTTATCCAATAATAATTTAATAGTATCGGTATCTGTTTCTACATTACCCGCTTGTACAGGTTTCCAATAATCGGCACCTAATACCTCTGCCAAAACTGCCGCTGCAATTGTTTTACCTATACCGGTATGAATGCCTGCCAAGGCAAATTTATGAATCATAGGTTGCAAAGTTATTGTAGTTGATTGCTACTATGTTCATAAATATTTGAAGGCTCTATTTTCCAAGCAAATTATTGTAGCTGGTAGTGTTTTGCCTTTTTTGTGTGCCAAAAATTTTATGTGTCGAAATATTCACTCTATCCAGAATGATTGATTTGGTCAAATAAGATATAATACAAAACGAACTTACGAATGTTAATGTTAGCTACAATCTCACAATAATATTGCATAATAAATTTAATGTAACTAATTCATTTACAAAACGCATTAATAAAATCATACTTTAAATATATTTTTTATTTTTAAATTTTAAATTACTATAATGAAGTTTGAATTACAAGGAAATACCCATTAAAATGATGCTTTAATTTAAAAATATTAAAATTTGACAACATAGAATCAGTAAATACTTTTTTAAGTTTTTCTAAGTTTGCCAATTCTTCATCAATATTATGACAGGATAAAACTAAATTTAGTGTGTTATCTTTAATTTCAGGGTATTGTTTTGAGTTTAAAATATTTCCTTCAGCTTTTACCTCTGTTAATATTCTAAATCTTAATTTAACTGATGCCTTATTAACTGTTCTAACTCTACTAAAATTCTCTTGTTCAGAAAATATAGAAACAAGTATTTTTTTAAATTCATCCGTAATTTCTTCTCCACTCTCTTTTAATCTTTCATCAAGTACCTGTGAAAATGATTGAGATATTAATTCACCAACTTTTATTGTTTCAAAAAAACTACCATATACTAAGCATATCTTTGTTTTTCCATTTTTCCTTCCTCTAACCAAATAATAAACATCTCGTATAGGCAGAGAAAAAACAACATCGCCAGCTTGTTCCATTTGATGTTTAATAATACTATTATTGCCAACAATCAATTTATCAATATTTTTACTTCGGGATGGAATTGTGGAATTAAATGAAGAAACGCTATAAGAAATACTATCTTTTAGTTCTATTAATTCACCACCAGTAAAATTAGATCTATTCTTGTTTATTTTAATTGCCAAGTCAGGAAATACTCCGGAATTTTTACATGATAGTAAATTAATATCAAAAGGAAAGTCTTCTAATTTTTGAATGGCAATAAATTCTTGCTTATTATCAACAAGATTTTTGAAAAAATGATAAATAGAGAACATAAGCATTTAAAATATTTCTAATTCTACAGTATTTCCTTTCTTATTATTATAATTATTATTCATATCCTTACCCCAAATATCATTTATATTTTCAGTACAAAGATAATCTTTATGATATTTGAAAATATTATCAGCATCTCTTGAGTTTTGTAATCTCTGTTTGATACAATCTACATTCTTGGGATCTATTTCAATACCCATAGTATTCCTGTTTGCCTGATGGGCTGCAACTATTGTAGTTCCTGTACCTGCAAAGGGGTCTAATACCGTATCTCCAGGCATTGTAGAAGATAATATTATTCTTAAAAGCAATGCCAATGGAGCCTGTTGCTTATGAAATCTTTCACCATTTTCATTGCGTAGGGCTTCTGTACCTGCAAAATAGCCAGAAGTTAGCTCTCTTATATCGTCCCAAACATCAGTAACATACATACCGTTTTCTCTTTCAAGTTTATACCCTGGGGGTAAGGAAGGCGAGATGCGTAAACGATTAAATACTCTTGGTTTGCCCTTTGTAGCAAATGCGATTACCTGATAGTGAATACCAAATTTTGAACTGCACGGAACAGCTGAGGTCTTTTTTTTCCAAATAATTAAATTTTGAAGTGTCCATCCTGACTCTCTTAAACATTTTAATACGAACTCTGTATTTTTTTCACGTTGCATAAAATAAATAGCACCGCCTTCGTTCGTATTTTTATTTATTCCCTCGCAGATTTTGTGCATTAGTTTCCAATATTCTTCGGGTGGCAGATTATCATTAAAATATTTATAGTCTTTATTTTGGTTAAATGGGGGGTCAAGAAAAGTTAAATCTATTTTATGTTCAAAAGTATTTTCGACACAATAAGCTATGCTATCTGCTTCTATAATTTGCGGATCAAAAATTTTATTACTATATTCCAATTACTATATATTTACAACGAAATTAAGACTTTTAATTTTATGAAATGGTTTAAATTTTCCAATCCAACAATTGCATCAATTATATTGTTATCGTTAGTGAAACAGTTTTTATTTTTCATTCTATAGCCGCAAAAAATAATCATAAAGCCGTGAAACATTCCCGGCTTTCCGATAAAATAGATTTTGGTAAAGAGTGGTTGAACTTGAATTGCAGCAAAACTTATTTCGACAGCGTTTTGCCAATATTTGGCGAGTTAAGGCTTCTTAAAGAGCAAAAACAATTATGGCGAAATCTTAAAGACAAACATAAACGTTTTTACATTCCAATTTTGGAAGCATTTAAAAATGAAATGCTACTACTTGACAAAGAAAATTCAAGTATTGTTCCTGCAAACCTTTTGAGTTATCTAATTGGTAGCAAGGACTTTTACAAAGTAATAAAACGCACAGGAAATACAGAAATTTATGGTTTCAATCTTTATGGTTCACTCAATAAATCTTCTGACAAAAAGAAGCCTACAACCAAAGTAACAAAGGTTAAATTACCCTCAAGAATAATTGAACTTTCATTCAAACAAAATTCAACCGATACTTTATTTTTAACTTGCAATGAAGGGTGGCAGATTTCCTTTCGTATTCACAATGCAAGCAGTAAAGTAGAACCTTCATTAAAATTTGATATTAATCTGATAGGACAACCACAGATGCTATATTCTCATCATTTACATTGGGAATAGATGAAAAAATTATTTTTCTACTATAAAGTAGATTCTACAAATTAATATTATTTTCTCAACCATAAAACTAAAACGGACAAGGCTCTTTCTATAGATGAAACCTGTCCGCTTTAATAATATTAGAATTCTACGTACACTATCTTAGCAATGTTACATCGCCTTTTAGTATTCGGGTAGTTCCATTAGAATGTTCTATAATAACCATGTATTTATAAGTATCCATATCTTGTAGCACACCGTTAAATGTACCGTCCCAACCTTGTTTTATATCGTTGGTTTTAAACACAAGTTGTCCCCATCTGTTAAAAATACTAAAGTCTTGCAGCTTACCGTATCTTAGGTTTATCACTCTAAATACATCATTCAAGCCGTCTCCATTTGGTGTAAATGCAGAAGGAATTGTTTCAGAGTCATTATATATAATTTCTATGTTTACTAAAGCAGAATCTAAACAACCACCAAAATCATAACCATAAACCACATAAGTCATAGGTGCTATTGGTGTTGCAACAGGGTTATTTATATTAGGATTAGACAACGAACCATCATCCGGTTTCCATAGATAAACATAAGCACCATCGGCATTCAACTGCACCGATTGTCCGAAATTAATCGTTTGGTCTGGTGTAACATTTGTTAAATGGAATGGAGGATTTGGATTCGGTGTTAATGTAATATTCTGGAATGTAGAATCACTGAAACAAACATAATTATATCCAAAAAGCTTTACAGTAAAAGTGGTATTGCTATACACAGGTATGTAGTAGTGGGTAGGGTTCTTTTCAGTATCGGCAACCTGTAATGGGTCGTCTCCAAAAAACCATGCATAAGCCGTAGCAAATTGCGATGTATTTGTAAATTGAACGGTATCATAAGTACAACCGTATTTAATATTATAAGTAAAATCAGTAATTACATTACCCATAATATCTACTGTAATAGAATCTCGCGGACTTTCGCAACCATTTAAAGTTTGTGTTACATAATACTCGAAAGTACCTGTAGCTCCCGTAGAAGGTATTGGTGCTGCTGTGCTACCTGTGCCTCCTGTTGCGGTTGTGTACCACAACAAATTGATACCTGATGCCGTTAGTGCCACTGCCGATGCATATTGACAATAAGAAACCGGTGAGACGACATTAGGCATAGGTGGTGTCGGATTCACAGATACAGTTACCGTAACAAAACTTTGACAACCACTTGTAGTGGTACCGCTTACGGTATAAGTAGTAGTAACAGTTGGGTCTGCGGTTACCGATGTACCAATACTACTGCTTAATGTTGCAGCAGGGCTCCATACATAAGTACTTGCACCACTTGCCGTTAGTACCGTATTACTACCGGAACAAATTGTAGCAGGCGGCACTGTGATTGCAGGAGAAGGATTAACAGTTATTGTAATAGAAACAGTGCTGGAGCAACCTACTGTATCGGTACCGGTAACTGAATAAACAGTACTTACCAATGGGTTTGCAGTAACAGTGGCAAGAATGGCACTTGTTAAATTAGATGTAGGACTCCAACTGTACGTTTCGGCACCACCGGCTGTTAGTACTACATTGCCACCAAAACATATTGCAGCAGAAGGAGGAACAACAGTAACAACAGGTGCCGGTAATATATTTACTTTAATAGAATCCCTCGGACTTTCACAACCATTTACTGTTTGCGTTACATAAAATGTTTCCATTCCAGGTGTTGTAGTTGGTGGTGTCGGTGCTGTACCGGAACCCGTGCCACCTACAGGTACTGTGTACCATAATAAACCGGTTCCACTTGCTGTTAGTGGTACTGAAGTAGTAAACTGGCAATATGTATCAGGAGATATTACACCCGGTGCGGGTGGTATCGGATTCACATTTACAGTAACGTTTGCAGTATTTACGCAACCAAAAGCATCAACACCCGTTATTACATAAGAAGTAGTATCGGCAGGAGCAGCAGTTACAGTAGCACCGGTACTTGCACTTAATGCCGTAGAAGGTGTCCATGTATAAGTTGTAGCACCACTTGCAGACAAAGAAACACTTGAACCAACACAGATTATTGGATTATCGGGTACGATAACAACAACAGGTAATGGATGAACTGTAACCGTTCTTGTACCTGTATTTGTACAACCATTAGCACCCGTTACTGTAACCATATAGGTAGTAGTAACAATAGGGGTAGCAATTACAGTAGCTCCTGTTGTGGTACTTAATGTAGCACCCGGAGTCCATACATAACTTACACCGCCACTTGCAGTAAGTGTGGTATCTTGTCCTAAACAGATTGCAGCTAATGCAGGTGTAATAGTTACAACAGGTGCAGGTAAAATAATTACACTTATTGAATCTCTCGGACCTTCGCATCCACCTATTGTTTGCGACACATAATAGGTTGTAGTACCAACAGTTGCTGTAGAAGGTATTGGTGTAGTTGAAGAACCCGTACCCCCTGTTGCAGTTGTGTACCATAACAAACCAACACCAGTAGCACTTAATGCACTTGCTGTTGCAAATTGGCAATACGTAACCGGAGAAACAACAGTAGGTGCAGGCGGTATCGGATTAACAGTTACCATATTTGTGTTTGAATTAACACAACCATTGACATCTGTACCTGTAACAGTATAAGTAGTTGTTACAGTTGGGGTAGCTACTACGGTAGCACCCGTACCACTACTAAGAGTACTTGCCAATACCCACGAATAGGTTGCCGCTCCACTTGCTGTCATTGTAGTAGAAGAACCAAAACAAATTACAGGGTCAACAGGTGTAACTGTAATTGTTGGTAACGGATTTACAACTACAGTTCTGGTAGCTGTATTCGTACATCCGTTAGCACCTGTACCTGTTACAACATAAGTGGTAGTAGATGTTGCACTCGAAATGACTGTTGCACCGGTTGTTGTACTTAATCCGGTAGCAGGTGTCCATACATAGCTAACAGCACCACTTGCAGTAAGGGTAGTATCTCGCCCAATACAAATAGCAACAGTTGCAGGTGCAATTGTAATTACAGGTAATGGCAATATATTTACAATAATAGAATCTCTCGGGCTTTCGCACCCTCCAATTGTTTGCGACACATAATAGGTTGTTGAACCTACCGTTGTTGTAGAAGGAATTGGAGTTGTAGTAGAACCTGTGCCTCCGGTTGAAGTTGTGTACCAAAGCAACCCTGTTCCGGTTGCAATTAATGCACTTGCTGTTGCATTCTGGCAATAATTTACAGGAGAAACAACAGTTGGTGCAGGTGGAATAGGGTTTACCGTTACCATATTTGTTGTAGAATTTACACAACCATTGGCATCTGTACCTGTTACCGTATAAGTAGTTGTTACTGTAGGGGTAGCAACTACCGTTGTCCCTACTCCGCTACTAAGTGTTGTTGCAACAACCCATGTGTAAGTTGCAGCTCCACCGGCAGTCATTGTTGTTGACGAACCTAAACAAATAGTTGGGTTGGCTGGTGTAACAGTAATTGTTGGTAACGGATTTACAACAACTGTTCTAGTAGCTGTATTCGTACATCCGTTAGCACCTGTTCCGGTTACTACATAAGTGGTAGTAGCTGTTGCACTCGAAATGACAACTGCGCCGGTACTAGTACTTAATCCGGTGGTAGGTGTCCATACATAGCTTACAGCACCACTAGCAGTTAAAGTAGTATCATGCCCTATACAAATTGCAGCAGTGGCAGGTGATATTGTAATTACCGGTAATGGCAATATATTTACGATAATAGAATCTCTTGGGCTTTCGCAACCACCTATTGTTTGCGATACATAATAGGTTGTTGAACCAACTGTCGTAGTGGATGGTGTTGGTGTGGTTGTAGAACCTACTCCTCCAGTTGCCGTTGTGTACCATAATAAACCTGTTCCGGTGGCACTCAATGGCGAAGCAGTTGCATTCTGGCAATAGTTTACAGGGGAAATTACTGTAGGTGCAGGTGGTATCGGGTTTACCGTTACCATATTTGTTGTAGAATTTACACAACCATTGGCATCTGTACCTGTTACCGTATAAGTAGTTGTAACTGTAGGGGTAGCAACTACTGTTGCCCCTACTCCGCTACTAAGTGTTGTTGCAACAACCCATGTGTAAGTTGCAGCACCACCGGCAGTCATTGTTGTTGACGAACCTAAACAAATAGTTGGGTTGGCTGGTGTAACAGTAATTGTTGGCAACGGATTTACAACTACTGTTCTGGTAGCTGTATTCGTACATCCGTTAGCACCTGTTCCGGTTACTACATAAGTGGTAGTAGTAGTTGCACTCGATATTACAACTGCACCGGTACTAGTACTTAATCCGGTAGTTGGCGTCCATACATAGCTTACAGCACCACTAGCTGTAAGTGTGGTATCACCACCTATACAAATTGCAGCAGTAGCAGGCGTTATCGTAATTACAGGCAAAGGCAATATGTTCACAATAATTGAATCTCTTGGGCTTTCACAACCGCTTACTGTTTGTGATACATAATACGTTGTAGAACCTACTGTTGTGGTAGGTGGTGTAGGTGCAGTTGTTGAACCAACTCCGCCAGTTGCCGTTGTGTACCAAAGCAACCCTGCTCCAGTGGCACTCAATGGAGAAGAAGCAGCATTTTGGCAATAATTTACAGGTGATACTACTGTTGGTGCAGGTGGTATCGGGTTTACTGTTACCATGTCTGTTGTTGTATTCACACAACCATTTGCATCCGTACCTGTTACGGTGTATGTTGTTGTTACTGTTGGGGTAGCTACTACTGTTGTACCTGTACCGCTA
>CAIYTT010000049.1 GCA_903929195.1 uncultured Bacteroidota bacterium | reverse complement strand
TGACCGATTGATAAACAACTCAGGAAGAGGAAGAAGAAGAAGTAGTAGAGTTGTGATTTGCTTTCAAAACGTATCTTTGACCGATTGATAAACAACTGCTCCGCTAAGTGTGCTACCTTTGTAATAGTTGTGATTTGCTTTCAAAACGTATCTTTGACCGATTGATAAACAACGGTGTAGTATTATTATCGCCATCGTTACCGGTTGTGATTTGCTTTCAAAACGTATCTTTGACCGATTGATAAACAACGTAAGCACTACATTACCGGCACTGGTATTAGTTGTGATTTGCTTTCAAAACGTATCTTTGACCGATTGATAAACAACGCACAAGATGCGGGACAATGCACAGTAGCGTTGTGATTTGCTTTCAAAACGTATCTTTGACCGATTGATAAACAACCTTAAGACAATTACTTATTGGTTTTCTACCGTTGTGATTTGCTTTCAAAACGTATCTTTGACCGATTGATAAACAACATTCTATAGGTTTAGGTCTTTAAGACGCTCGTTGTGATTTGCTTTCAAAACGTATCTTTGACCGATTGATAAACAACAAATTCCAAAATATGGAGACCTGTTATTGGTTGTGATTTGCTTTCAAAACGTATCTTTGACCGATTGATAAACAACTTGGGTCTGCAAAAATATCTTGTTTAGATAGTTGTGATTTGCTTTCAAAACGTATCTTTGACCGATTGATAAACAACCTGCTACAGGAATAGGAACATTCCCTTTATGTTGTGATTTGCTTTCAAAACGTATCTTTGACCGATTGATAAACAACCGGCAGATAACATAAGACTGCGAAGTAATAGTTGTGATTTGCTTTCAAAACGTATCTTTGACCGATTGATAAACAACGCCGGCAGCATTGGAAAGAAAAACGAACATGTTGTGATTTGCTTTCAAAACGTATCTTTGACCGATTGATAAACAACTGGTTGGTATTAAAACAGCCGCAGTAAAGGTTTTCAGCCTGTTTTAACAATTAAAAAATCGGTCGGTCTTTGCAAAAAAATCAGGGTCAAACCCTGATTTTTTTATTTCAAAACAATTCCATTTGCTGTGGCCCTACCGGCAATTCTTGTGCTTTAGTGCCGTAAAAAACCTCCATTTGCCCAAACTGTTTGTCTGTAATTTGTAAAATACCTATTTTGCCAAGCTCCGGCAGGCTTTTTTTTACACGTCTTTTATGCACATCGGCATTTTCGGCACTCGCACTATGCCGCACATACATACTAAACTGAAACATGCTGAACCCGTCTTTCAGCAAATCTTTTCGAAACTTGGCGGCAACCTTGCGTTCTTGCTTGGTCTCCGTTGGCAAGTCATACATTACAAGTGTCCACATAACCCTGTAAGCGTTTAAGCGGTCCGTATTCATGTTATATCATTTCAGGATAAAGCAATTTCTTTTGTTCCCCCTCAAAACATTTTACCAAACTCACAGCCGTCCGTTGCATAGCCACCATCAATGGGCTCTTTTCACCGTCCAGCACCACATCCATAGCCGGTATCTTCAATAAAATGGCTTTTAGCTCCTTTGGCATATCGTCCTTTAGCCCATGCGTATCTATTAGTTCGCAAACCACCCTGTCCACAAACGGCCTATACGGTTCCATCAAGTCATCAGCAAGGCAATAAGCATTATAGCGGTTTTGGTGGTGTATGCCCAAGGTTGGCAGCAAGCCCGCCCCCACAATACTCCGTGCCATAGTTGCCCGCAACAGTGCATAACCGTAATTCAAGTAACTATTGGGTGCATTGCCGTCCCGCTCCCGTTTAAAATGCTCAATACCCTCAAACAGTCGCCCCCAATAATATGCCGCTGCCGTAGCCTCACTATTATCCGTATCGCCACTGCGCACATTTTTATACAGCGGCACCAGATAGCTGTGGTCTATACCCCTGCATTGCAACACCGCACACTGGTTGCGTATTTTTTGGGTAATTGTTTGCCCCCATAATTGTTTTTTTAAAGGTTCGCTCGCATCAAGTTGTGCCCTAAAACGCTCATTTTGTATCGTGTTGCCACTAAGTGGCATCAGCAACCCCGAAGGGTGGTGTGTTTTGTCGCAATTAATTACAGCAACATTATTATCCATCAAAGCCCCAAGCAAGCCCTGCGTTATAGTTAGTTGTTGATTGTCAAGCACCACAATGCCAATATCCTCAACCGGAATACTTGCACCGGTCGTTTTTTTAAAATCGGCAGAAAGTAAATCTTGTTTCTCAATTTCGGGGTAGCGCACCACCATTTGGGCATTACCAAGGCTTAAATAGGCAGGGTTGCCAAAATAGAGCGTACGTTTAATCATAAAACACAGATTTTGTTAAATTAACAACATCAAAATGTGTGCCAATAAAATTACAGGAAATCAGTTGTTTTAACCATCTGTCTTAAACTGATTTTATCCTCCGGTTTGCCCAATCAAGGTCGTCATTCCGCCCTTCGCGGAAACTCCTGCCGATACAGCAATCCGCAAAATAGAATTCCTAAACCTATTTTGTATTTACAAAATATTGTTATACCTTTGTATCAATAAAAACGGTTAAAGATACTGCGTTTGATTGCAAATCTTACGGCGAGGGCTTTAACCGTTTTTAAAAACAATCTTCACCGACAGCTTCGATTTCGCCAAGTATGCTTAAACGAATTTTTATTGCGTTCAAACTTTCGGATAGTTTTAAAAACTTGCCTATCGAAGCATATTTGTCTTTAGAGGTCTTCATTTGTTTGTGAGGCTCTAATTTGATAACTGCATACCCATCGCCAGTAGGATTATATCCAAGTTCATTTACTCTATATAATTTTGAACTAAGAAAAATGCTATCGTCTAAATTAATTTCTTCATCTCCTAAATAAATTATATCTCCCTTTTTAAGCCATTGACAGTCATAATTTAATCCAATATCACCAATCTCATCGTTAAACATTTTTTCATTTTCTCTTTTGCTTTTATTTGCATCCCAAAATGAAATCAATTTAAAATCACGTAGTGGTTTTTTCTTATTTCCTTTTTTATCTGTTTGTGTTTTTTCATATAAAACCATAATAAAATTACTATCATTATCGGCAAATCGATTATTGGAAATTTCAATAACACTCCTTTCATTTTTATATTTAGTTCTTATACTCTTTATAATAGGTAACGGCTTCCCTTTTATACTTTTTGTTTTATCCACATTTGGTGTATATGAAAAAATCGGAAATTCTTTCATTGATTTTTCTGAAAATGGTTTTAGCTCATTGCCTTTCTCGTCAGTTTTACCGTTGATAAAATCAAATCTATTCGCTAAAGTTTTTTTCTGATTCTTTTCATATATTTTCTCTAATTCAGTAGTATTCATAAATTCATAAGATTCCGCACTTCCATTTTTGTTCATTAAAAGACTTCTACTTACAAAAACGTTTTTTTTGTCATACCCTTGGTCTATAGGTCTTTTTAACTTTCCATAAAAAGTTTCTTTATGTAGGGAGCCTTGTGGCGCATAAGTAAAATGCTCTTTAATTCCATCTTTTGTTTTTATTCTATTTTTCCTTTTTTTAATTAATGTTTGTTTTTCGGTATGGCTAACTAAGATGTTTGAAATGCTATCTTTTAAATCTTTGTAATCAAAAGGTTTTTCAATTTTTTCACGATCTCTTAAATGTTGTTTTTCTCTGATTGCATTATAAGTACTCAATTCTTTAATTTTCTTTTGAGAGCAACAAGCAGTAATAAACGCATCAACAGCATGGTGGCGGTGATCGCTTCTGTCTTTTTTGCCAAATTTGTTTCTAAAGTCAGCAAATTTTTGAATTTCTAGTTCCCAATAGAGTAAATCATTATTAGTTTCAGTAATGTATTGTTTTAATGGGTCATATTCTTTAAGATTTTTCCAGTCAATTCTAATATCAGTTGATTTATATTTATTGTCATGCCATTGTTTAAAGTCTTTTTTTATTCTATGGTATGTTTGCAAATCTAAATCAATATCAGTTTTATTATCTTCATCATACCTGATTTTATCTAATAGATTTGATATTTCCCAATCATAGTTTCTTAATTGAGATGTTGCAGACCCATTTGTAAATTGTACATTTTTGCATACTTCTTGCATTTTCGTTCTTGTGTATTTTGCAATGTATGAAGTATTACTAATCTGATTGCTTGAAAAATCAGCACTAATATTTTCTGCTAAGAATAACTCTTTTTTGCTGTCTGAAAATGCATTGCCTTTTTCATTTTTAATTCTTGCCTTAAATGCTTTTAAATCATTTGCGCTTTTCTTTTTAAGATATTCATATGGGGTCATGCTGCCTTTTTCTGCATTTGTATTTCTATATGTGAGCGTCTTATTGTTAAATGAATCGTCAAGGCTTCTACTTAAAGGAATGATATGCTCTATTTCAACCTCTGAGCTAAAGCAATCCGTAAAATTAATAATTCGCCCTGTATATGGACACATTCTACCGCACTCCAGCCATAACTTGTGCTTTAATTTATCCTGCTCTTTTGTGATTTTTGAAAATGCTTTGAACTCGTTTATGAATACCTCGTCTTCCTCATTCATATTCATTTGTAGCCATAATTCATATTTGCCTACTATTGAATCATATTTTGAAATGACATTTTTAAAGCCTAACCTCTCTTTGTTTTTTGTCAAATAGTCGGCATATTGCTGTCTCAATCTATCTTTATCAGCATTTTTTCTTCTTTCAGTTTCCCTCTCTTGTCTTGGTTTTTTTAATTGTCTTGTAGATTCAATTCTTATTTCAAAATGTTCTTTGTCAATTTCATTTTTATATTTCTCTAATAGTGCATTTACTAATTTTATTGATTTGGACAAAGCTCGTTCTACAACTGGGTTTCGCAATTCCTGATAGTTTAACTGAGATATTTTATCCTTTAATTGAACTTTTACCCCTACCGTATTATCTTCATTTATATAGTTTAAACCTGTAGCTTTTAGTGCTTCATGTTCGTTCAGTCCATTTCGCATATGTGGTAAAATGGCCTTTAATACCTTACTTGAATACGAGCAATAATCCGCTTGTAAACCGTTTTCAATAAGTTTTTGAGCTTGTAACTCTGTAAAATTCCACTTTGTTTTTTCAGTTAAAATAGATTTTAGCCAATCGTCTTCTTTAAAAAGACCATCTTTTGCCTGATATATAGTATTCCATAATAAAAAAAGTTTACTTTCTTCAATCACATTATAGTTTAATTTATTAACTTGCTCAGTTCTGTAAATAAATTCATTTTTTATTTTTTTAAATGTATCTATACCTAAAGCTTCTTTAAAAGAAGCATAGGTAATATTACCATCTATTTTGTTTTCATTTGCATCATCCCCGTCAACATCTTCATCAGATTTATCTATATAAAAAGATGGTTCATCTCCATTTTTAAGTAAGCCGGCATCTTGTAGTATTTTCCCAAAATATAGTTCTTTGTCTCTTTTTACTTTTGCAGTACCTTTTAAAAAGACTTTAAAATTTTGCATTAATACTTCTGCCAAAACGAGTATCCAATTTGTTTCTAACGGTTTATTGAAAACATCTAATTCATTTGATGAATAATTTATTTGATGTAATTTTTGCCATATTCTAAATTCCTGGAAAAGGGGGTGGCTTTTAGGACAAGTTTTTTTAGCTTTCTTTTTCCAAATTCTTTTTTCTTTAATTTTTTCTAAATCATTTTCAATTACAGAATGTTTTATTATTTCAAATTTTCCTCTTTCAAATTGGCAATTAGAAACAAATTTTTTTTGAGATTTAAGTGGTCTTTGGTAATATATGCAATATTCACGTATATGCCAATAGTTGGTATCCTTAAACTTTTTTAATGCTAAAATCCTTTCACTATAAGGTAGGCTTAAAATTTCATCATATTCTTTTTTGCTTCCGGTTAATATTTCTGGGTAATGATTCTTTTGAGCTTCCCATATTTTATCAAATTCCAAAAGATACATTTCACGCAATGTATATCTACCGTGATGCCTCCTTATTCCATTGCTATTAAATAAAACAAGCTCTTTACTAATGTCGTTATATGCCCTTTCATCTATTGGTTCGTTAAAATTGTGCCATTTATTTGCATCGTAAAGTTGTTTTGCTTTCTCATGCATTTTGAAGAAATACTCACCAATTGTTTTTGCCCCGCAATCTAAAATAAACTTTTGTAGACTTTCAATATCTTTTTTAACTTCTCCAGTTTCTTTATCTTTTTCAATAATATTTTTTGCATTACTTTTGAAGCCCCTGTATTTATTTAAAAGCATGAATATTCTTCCTATTTCTTCTAACGGTATTTTTATTTTTGGGTTAATTGCATCTGCCCTTAATTTATATGTTTGATAAGACTGCCCCCGTTCGTAGTTTATTTTCTCTCTTTTCCCTTGCTTACTAAAAGGTTTATACAGTTTTTCGTAATCAGGTAACATACCTAAAAGGGCTAATCTGTTTTTTAAATTTTTGCGTCTAAGTTTAAAACGATACCTAAGCCTATTCGCCCCTCTGTACCCACGTCGTTGTTCATTTTTTGTTTTTTCTTTATTGCTTTTCTCATCTACAATTGTTCCAATTGGGAAAATGTGTACACCTGATTTAATAATTTCAACTTTACCGGTTTCGTATTCTTTAATAAAGGACCAACCGAGTGAATTTGTGCCTATGTCGAGACCAATAATGTGTTTAAATTTCATTAGTTTGTTTTTTGGTTTATAAATATTACTTTTGTTGTGAAAGCTTATCACAACAAGGATTATTCCTTAGGCGACTAAGCCCTGCCCTTGGTTTTCCCGGGGCTTTTTTTCTTTCACAATGTATAAATTTTCATTAATAAAAAGAAATTTCATTTTTAAGCTATTTACAATAAGGATTATTCCATTGTGAAAACATCTAAAGCGGGGAGGCAACTCCTCGCTTTTTCTTATCAGTATAGTGCTTATAAATAAGATAATTTCAGCCGGTTACAGCGAGGTTCTGAAAACCAAAAATATGCAAGCGTCCTTCACTTTCACAGTCAAGCTAATCAAGAAAATCAAACAAATCATGGTTCAGACAAAATCAAACAAAATCACACAAAAACACCCAACCACCAAACCCTTACCCAACAATAAAAACACCCCAAAAACACCATATTTAGGTGCAATTAAATATCAAAATGCTATTCTAAAATAAAATACCTTACACACTAAAACAAAATACATTACAAAACCAAATAACTCACTTTGAAACACAAACGGGCAATTAATGAGCAGTTTTATTTTTACAAGTACCTCATTATCAATAAAATACAAAAAATAAACTGCCCATTATTTTTTTAGAAATAAACGGGTTACTATTTACATATCTCCTAAACCAAACTATATAATGCACAATATGTAATATATTTTTATTATATCACATATCTAACCCCATACCAAGTTCAAACACCCAACCCAACAATACACCGCAATTGCTTAACTTGCAGCTTGTAAATTATGTATGCAGATATTATTTTGCCGCTAAACCTACCGCAAATGCTTACCTATGGTGTGCCTACCGAAATGCAGGCACTGTTAAAACCGGGTATGCGGGTAGAGGTAGCATTGGGTAATAACAAACAATATTCGGGCGTGGTAGCGGCTTTGCATTACCATAAGCCCGAAACCTATATTGTTAAACCCATTAAAAACATAATAGATGCCAACCCTATAGTAAGCGAGCTGCATTTACAGTTTTGGGCATGGGTAGGCAATTACTATATGGCAGCCCCGGGCGAAGTACTGCAAGCAGCCTTACCGGCACACCTCAAATTAATAGCAGAAACAAGCCTGCTATGGATAGCCGATGAAAATGCAGTATTCAACTGGACAGACGAAGGTTATTTGGCAGCAGAGGCATTGCAAATGAAAAAGGAAATTTCAATGAGCGACTTACGCACCATAGTCGGTATCCGTCATTTTGCCCCCGTACTTAACGAATTACTTGAAAATGAAGCAGTAAGAATAAACGATGCTTTAGAGCACACCTATCGCCCACGAAAAGAAAAGATAGTAACACTTGAAAGTAAATATACTAACCAAAACGAGCTTCAATTACTGTACGAGCAGCTAAAACGAGCCCCCAAACAAATTGAGATTTTAATGGCATATACCGAATTATCCATTAAAAACAAGGGTATTGTGCGTCAGGCTCAATTATTAGAACGAATAGATGCCACAAGTACACAACTAAAAGCTATGGTTGACAAAGGGGTCTTTATTATAGAAGAAGTGAATGTAGATAGAATAGTACCACGCAATATAAAAGAACTTAAAGATGTAAAATTAAGCACCGCTCAACAAGACGCCTATCTGCAACTTAATACCTTGCTTATAGATAAAAACGTTGCTTTGTTGCACGGTGTTACCGGTAGTGGTAAAACACTTATATACATAGAAAAACTTAGAGAGTGTGTAGCAGCAGGCAAACAAGCAATTTTAATGGTACCCGAAATAGGGCTTACCACCCAGTTAGTAGGCCGCTTATATGCTTATTTTGGAGATAGCTTGGGTGTGTATCATTCCCATTTCAGTAATAATGAGCGGGTAGAAATATGGGAGAAAGTAAGAAAAGGCATATATAAAGTAGTAGCCGGTACAAGGTCGGCACTTTGGCTGCCATTTACCAATTTAGGCTTAATAATTGCAGACGAAGAACACGACAGCTCGTATAAGCAGAAAGACCCGGCACCCAGATTTCATGCCAGAGATGCTGCAATCTATCTATCGTCTTTATATAAAGCAAAAGTAATACTTGGTTCTGCCACACCTTCCGTTGAAACATTGTATAATGTGCAGCAAGGCAAGTATGCATACATACCCTTAAAAGACAGGTATCAGGGTGTTAACATGCCGGAAATAGAGATTATAAATGCCAAATCGTTAGATACGGTAAAACCATTGGGTGTAAAGCTTATAACACCAGAGTTGCAGCAAGCCATGCTGGAAGCCATGCAAAACCGGAAGCAAATTATCCTTTTTCAAAATAGAAGAGGCTATGCACCGTTTCAACTATGTACCTCTTGCGGTTGGGTTCCACAATGCAAAAACTGTTCTGTTTCGCTTACCTATCATAAAAGTTCCGACCGCTTGCATTGCCATTATTGTGGTTTAAAAACGGCTATTATTCATACCTGCTTGCGTTGTGGTGGCAGCAAAATGATAAGTAAAAGCTTTGGTACGGAAAAGATAGAAGAAGAGGTACAACAAATTTTCCCCAATGCCAGAATTGCTAGAATGGATGTGGACAGCATGAGAGGAAAAAACAGTATGGCAGAACTACTTGAAAAACTTGAAAATAATAAAATAGATATATTGGTTGGTACTCAAATGGTTGTTAAAGGTTTAGATTTTGCATCAGTAAGTCTGGTAGGTATTTTAAGTGCCGATACCTTATTCAGCTATCCTGATTTCAGAGTTAATGAACGAGCCTTCCAGCTTATGGAACAAGTTAGCGGTCGTGCAGGTCGTGTTGATGGTAAGGGTAGGGTATTTATTCAGGTATATAATCTAAACCATCCGGTATTGCAATGGGTAAAAAACCATGATGTGCATTCATTTTATATACAGGAAATTCAATATAGAGAACATTTTGCTTATCCACCATTCAGCAGGCTTATAAAAATAATCTTTAAACATCAAGATGACGCTAAAGCAGTGGCTGTAGCCAAAATGATGGCTGATGCATTGTTAACATTCAATGGCAATATTGTAGTGCAAGGGCCTTGTCCGGCATTGGTATCAAGGGTAAGAAATCAATATATACACGAAATTTGGGTAAAAGCACAGCGTGATAATAAGTTGTTAGATAATTTAAAATCCTTTTTAAAATCTCAAAAAAGCTTATTACTGGGTGCAAGAGGTAATTCTAACGTATCAATTGTATTTGATGTGGACCCCTTGTAATATTATAATTTCAATAATTTTATAACCTTTTGTTGTTTTGATGAGGTAGCCTTTAAAAAATAAATACCTGATGGGAAATAGGAGGTATTTATTGAAAAAGGTAAATAGTAACCGGTAACAAAATAGTTATCCATAGATACAACAGATTTACCAATAGCATCCATAATTTCGAAATGGATATTCTCAGATACTCCTGCAACAATGCTAAGGTTTAATGTAACCGTAAACGGATTTTGTAGGGTAGTAATCCAATTATTTATTTGCTCCGGGTTAGGGGTATCTTTAACAGATAGCAGTTGCGATACACATTGAAAATTAGGAATACCATAACCATATTGATTATCGGGAGTTGTAAATTTATTGGCACACTGTCTTATTGCTTGTTTTAATTGATAGGGTTTCGCATTAGGGCAACCTTCCCATAAACAAGCAGCCCAGCCTGCTATTTGCGGTGTAGAAAACGATGTACCGTCAGCAGAGTTGTAATCTGTTGTACTAAAAACGGTTGCAGGTTGTCCTTGTGTGCAAACATCGGGTTTTAGTTGCCCGGCAGCATTGGGTCCATACCCACTACTTGCGGCAATAATACCCGTAGGTTCCACCGAACCGATTGTTAATGCACTATCAGCATCACCGGGCGTTAAAATATGATTGCCCCAAGTAAGGTATCCTGTACCATCGTTGCCGGCTGTTGCCACCCATAATAAGCCTTTTTGGGTTGCCTTATTAGCTGCAATTGCCGCAACAGTGGTCTTGCCGTCTAAATCCGTGCTGTAATTCAATCCGAATGTAGGGTTATCAAACAAATCATATCCTAATGATTCGGTAATAATATCTGCACCAATACTGTCTGCACGTTCTGCTGCACAAAGCATGTTAATCATTTCTATTGGCTGCTCGGTATTATCGTCTTCAGATATATAAAGTGCATACATAGCCAATGGTGCCGAGCCTACAAAAGTATTGGGAACATAGCCTGCCATCGTACTCAATACTTCGGTGCCATGTGGGTCGTAAGCATAAATATAAGAGGTATCTAAAACAAAGTTATGTTCATCTATTATTCTGCCCGATGCCCTTAAACTGTCGAAGCCGATATGCGTATCGGTATAAGAAAAACCGGCATCAAAAACAGCAATAATTTTACCTGCACCTTTATAACCTAAATCATGCAAATAGTTTCCATTCACCATATTTGTTTGTGCCCATGTAAGATTATAATAGGCGGCATCACCACTGGTTACACGTTCGGCGTTATTTACATTAGTTAATTTCTCAACTTTTTTGGGTGTAGTTTTATGCAAGATACCGGAATAGTAGGCTTCAAAACTATATCCGGTAACAAATGAAATGGTATCTAAAGCATGAATTAAGGTAGAATCGCTTATTAATATAATACACATATTTAACCATCGAGAAGCCTCATGTAGCTTACCGCCTGTAAGAACCAAAACGCTATCTATATACCATTTATTTACAGGAATATCTGTACTGTCTATGGTAATACTTTGGGTAGTGCGTCTTAGTACAGCCCTCGCTGAAAGATATGACAATGGACTATCTAAGCGAAATGTTGTACTGTTTTTGTCGGTAAAATTTACCCTATATGCAAACTGGCGAGCATTTGCTGTTCCTGCAAATAGTAAGGTTACAAAAGCAAAAAAAACAGCA
Organism: uncultured Bacteroidota bacterium; assembly: GCA_903929195.1. Classification (GTDB taxonomy): domain Bacteria; phylum Bacteroidota; class Bacteroidia; order Chitinophagales; family Chitinophagaceae; genus CAIYTT01. Next base: position 2,833 of record CAIYTT010000049.1, on the reverse strand, counting down.
ATTCTAAGGCACATAAAATTAATTGTGGTCAACTGCACGCATAATAACTGTATAGCCCTTCACGCATTTCGATGAATTGGGGCTATAAGTCCAGTGTGTCCATTCTTTATAAATCATACCTATATTATATGCATATACCTCTTTAGCATAAGTGCGGTATGCCGGCACAGCAGAATCTACACTTGGGTAATTTACAGCTTCATCGTCTTCAAGAACGGTAACCGTATTTTGATAGTTATGTAGATTATCATTAAAAGGCAGATGTAATTTTTGGTACTGATAATTCCATCCTTGCAAGTAAGCATTTGTAGGTATTTGGTATTGTACTACATAGTTGCCTGCCCAATTATAGCCTTCGGTAACAGGGAATTTCATTTTTGTGTAGGTATTTCCATCTTGGGTAACACAAATACTATCAGCATTTGCACGAACGGTTAAGGCAACATTATAACCTTGAGATTGCCAAATATCACCATCGTATTGACGTGTAAAAACATTAAGAATATAGATTACAGAATCATTTTTGTCTCTTGTTGTATCTGTAATTACATATTTTAGCTGCGATTTTATTTCATATTGCTGGCAACTATCCAAATAATAAATAGAATCTACATCGTAAGTTACGTATTGACCAAATCTTAATGGGAAAAAATTACGGGTTGGATCGCTTGTGGTTGGTGGATATTTTTTACATGAGAAAAAATAGGCAGAAAATACTACCAAAACAAGTAAAATAGAGAATATTTTTTTTAACATAAGATGTTGCCTTCAGTTGTCGCTGTAAATATAATCAAAGTAGCGAAATTAGTATAAAATAATCATAAAACACAAAAATAATTACTTATATTTACTATACACACTTGTTCTTTATGAACTGAAACTTCATATTACAATTGCATTGAAGCTCATTTTATACGGAATAAGGATGTTATAATAGTTATTGCAGAAGTATTGATAAAGAAATGACTTCTTGTATGTATCTCAGTAATATAATTAAAATAATTAATTTTGCACCATAGAACAACGTGATTTGTGGGGAGATACAAATGCCTATGGGTAGCTTACGCATTATAAACGCTGACCAGTGGAATTACTACACTAATCTTAAAATAGCAAAAAAAGTATATGAGTGATAAAATAATAAATATAATAATTGCCTCAATTTCGTTGTTGTGCTTTATTGTATATAATGTTGATGTTAAGATTTATTTGAAACATTTCAATCAAACAAAGATAAATTCAGTGGTAATAAAATCAGATGATTGGATGAAGAGATCTATCAAATTTGTTTTTGCTGACGGAAATTATATATATATTCATGCTCCTAGTGGATACAAAATGTTAATAGGGGATTCGGTGTCTAAGCCTGCCGGCACCTCTATTTTTAAAGTATATAGAAAAGACAACAATGGTAATTATGTTTTTTATAAAGAATATGATTATAGTGAAGATAAATAAAATAATTAAAATAATTAATTTTGTAACATCTAATAATGCGATATTTAGGCTTTATAAACGCCTATAAGTAGTATTTAACATGTAAAAGGGTAAAAAAGTAAAAAAATATTTTTATACAATTTTGTTGTAACTTTGTTTTGGTGTTAATTTCACTAGTATATTTTCTTCAGAATGAAAATAAAACAAATGACTGAAAGATTAAATAGAGAAAAAATGCATGAGTATATAGATCAAGCAACTGAAAAAAAAAATAATACTATATATACTTTAGTAGAGAATGAGGTTGAAGATAGAACTGCTTTGTATAATGAAGCGACATTAAATTCTTTTAGGGCAACAAGTAACGGTTATTTTGCAGGAAAAATTAAAGGATTTCCAATGAATGAATCTATGGAACGTATTAGAAAGCAAATTAGTAATAAATGATTTATAATGTCATTGTTACTGAAATTGCAGAACTTCATGCTTTTGAAACCTATCTTTATTATGAAAATCAACTTTCAGGATTAGGAGAACAATTTTTAATTGAATTGGAACACGTTTACAAAAAGATTGGTGAACATCCTCAATATTATAGTTATATTGCTTCACAAAATATTTATAGGGATATTTGCTTACCTAAGTTCCCTTATGTAGTTATTTATCAAATTTATAAAAATGATATTATAGTAGTGGATGTTTTTAATACAAATAGAAAACCAATCTTATAGGCTTTTATATACAATATATGTCGCTATATATATTCTTTTTAGTCCTCGTTTTCAACGAGTTTTATTAAGAAAGTCGTCAAAAACAACTTTCTATCTGTTATCTGCTTAAAATAATTAATTTTGCAACATGCAATAAGGTGATGTATTGGCTTTATAAACGCTTATTGGTTACAAAAGTGGAGGAGTGGAAAAAATCGCAAATAATAAATAAATATACATGAAATATTTTTCAATAATACCGCTTTTTCTTTTTTTATTTTGTTGTAACACCAAACAAAATTCTAACAAGAATCCTATTCAAATAGATGATTCTGCTATATATAAAAACTCAAATTATTTATTTTTAAAACCACACATAATTTCAGGGCATTTGAAGTTTAATAATAATAGATATGATTCTATTATGTTTTTTCATTATTTAAGAAGTTGTGATACATTTGTTATTAACAAAACAAATAGGTTTAATAAAAATAATACAAAATTGATAGACTCGCTAAAATTAAATAAAATAATAGAGGATTTAAAATGGAGGATTTATTGTACTTGTTGCCATGATACGTTACGTATGGCGAATTTAAAAACAGATTTAACATTTGGTGAGTTTAAATTAGATTTAATTGATTTTTCTATTAATAAGCATATCTATACTTTTTCTTATTTACTAC
>CAIYTT010000048.1 GCA_903929195.1 uncultured Bacteroidota bacterium | reverse complement strand
TAATAAAATTATAATCAAATAGATTATATTCTAAATTTTTATTCATCATTTGGGAATAAGGATTTTTAACAGTATTCCGAATTTGAAGAGCTGTATTTACTTCATACTTTTTCCTTAGTCTATGAGAATTCGTTAATGAGTCTCTTTTTAGTCGTTCAAAAATTGTATAATTACTATATCTTTCAAAAATCAATCTTTCTGATACCTCAATAATTAAAATATTAACCTTCGTTTTATCCAAATCATAATTTAGTGTTTTTGTATAATTACTATATGTAAAATAATCAGTATTACAAAATGCACTATCAGGAATATCTTCAGTAAAGCTATCACCAAATAAATACAAATCTATATTTTTTATATTGTTGTCTATTGGCTTTTTAAAAGAAAAGTTTTTTTTATCATTAAATAGTTTCACATCATCAAGATAAGCCATACCTGATAATCCTCCACCCTCATGGCTGTGTTTCCCAAAAAATGAATTGCTATTTACATGAATATTATTCCATTGCCAAATTCTGTTCGTTATAGATTCCTGCGAAATGAACATTGCCAATAACCCTAAAAACACACATATATAAGCAATTATTTTTTTCATAAAATCAAAATTGAAAATATATAAATTGATTTTCACCAAATACTCCAAAAAAGTAACATATAAAAATTAAAGTTGAAAGGTACAAACCAAATTTCTTATTATTTGTAATTAAAAAGCTTTTTATCTTATTTTCTCTAAATATCATAATTGTAATAAACAATATTGATACGAGAATCTCGGCAAAATTTAGTCCAAATTTCGTTTCCCCCTTATTAAAATTAAATATTCCTGCTAAATAATTAAAAGCCGATTGAATACTGTTAGCCCTAAAAAAGACCCAACAAAGTGTAACTAATATAAAATTTACAACTACGAATAGTATTTTCATAAAACGATTCATAGTGTATGTTTTTTTCTTTATACCCGGAAATAATGTAACTAAAATACCATGTAAAGCCCCCCAAATTACAAATGTCCAGTTGGCACCATGCCATAAGCCACTTAATAAAAAAACAATAAAAACATTTAATTTCCTTCTTTTTTCTCCTAATCTGTTTCCACCAAGTGGTATATAAACATAATCTCTAAACCATGTAGAAAGCGAAATATGCCATCTTGTCCAAAACTCTGTTATATTTAAAGACTTATAGGGTTCATTAAAGTTTTCCATTAAATTAATACCCATAACTTTAGAAGCACCGATAGCAATATCAGAATAACCCGAAAAATCGCAATAAATCTGAAAGGAGTAAAACATAGCTGCCACAAATAGCGACCATGATGAAAGACTAGGTTGATTATAAAATGCATAATCAACAATCATTGATATTCGGTCTGCAATTACTACTTTTTTAAAAAAGCCCCAAGCCATTCTTGCAAGTCCTTCTTTTATATTGTCCCAATTATATTTTTTAAATTCATGAAACTGATGAATCATATTTTGGGGTCGCTCAATAGGACCGGCTACTAATTGCGGGTAATACATTACATAGAGTGCATAAATGGTGAAGTTTTTTTCAGGTGCTTGCTTGCCTCTATATACTTCTATTGTATAGCTCATTGCCTGAAACGTATGAAAAGACAAACCAATTGGTAATAAAATATTTAAATAGGGTAATTTATAATGTGGTATAAAATATAATAACAAAGGCTCAATGGAACTTAATAAGAAATTGAAATATTTATAAAAAACCAAGATACCAACATTAGCAAAAATACTTACTATTAGCCATCTTTTACGGTTCTTAGCTATAGAACCCGCAATTAAGATACCGGCAAAATAATCTATAATTATTGTAAAGCCTAATATAAGAATATATGTAGGCACAAAGACCATATAAAAATAGCAACTACTTAATAAAAGCAACCAAATACGATTTTTTTGATTTTTTATTAGATAATAGCTTATCGTTATTATCATAAAAAAAACAAGAAATTGTAATGAATTAAATATCATAATTTTGGAAAACCTTCTGAAAAAAATATGGGAGTAAAGATACTCTTTTTTTAGACAAAGGGTTGAAATACAAACAAAATGAACATATTGTATAATATTTTACATAATACATTTACATGAGCTAAATAAAAAAATGAATAATATAAATTAATATATGTTAATATGAATAAATTACAAAAAAAATTTTATAGATTTGCGGGTAACTATATTTGTTGATTTATTTATATTAAATTTTATGAGAAAAATATTTATTATTATAAGTTTGTTTACAACTACTTTTTGGTCTTTAAATTCAAATGCACAAATACTTGGTAGCAATCAGGTTTGTGTTGGAAGCACAATTAGTCTTTCTGATGCAACCACTGGAGGTACTTGGAGCAGTAGTAATACAAATGCAACTGTAGGTACGGATGGCACTGTAACAGGAGCTATAGCAGGAACATGTGATATTATCTATACCGTTGGTGTTGATGTTACAACTTCTACAATTACTATAAATGCATTACCTGATGCAGGTACAATATTTGGAGCAACAAGTGTGTGTATTGGTAATTCCATATTACTTTCTGATGGTGTTACCGGCAATTGGACTAGCAGCAATACCAATGCAACCGTAGGTACTGACGGTACTGTAACAGGTGTAACGGCAGGCACAGCTACTATTACTTATACGGTAACTAATGCTTGTGGTACTGCATTTACAACAAGTGATATAACTATTAGCCCAATACCGGATGCGGGTACAATTTTAGGTGCTACAAGCGTATGTGCAGGAAATGCAACCACCTTACTTTCAGATGTTTCAGCAGGTGGCACTTGGAGCAGTAGCAATACCAATGCAACCGTAGGTACTGACGGTACTGTAACCGGTGTAACGGCTGGCAATGCTACCATTACCTATACTGTAACAAATGCTTGTAATACTGCATTTACTACAAGTGATATAACTATTAACCCATTACCTGATGCTGGTACAATTTTAGGTGCAACTAATGTATGTGCAGGAAATGCAACCATCTTACTTTCAGATGTTTCAACAGGTGGCACTTGGAGCAGTAGCAATACCAATGCAACCGTAGGTACTGACGGTACTGTAACCGGTGTAACGGCAGGCAATGCTACCATTTCTTATACTGTAACCAATACTTGCGGTACTGCTTATGCAACACAAAATATAACAATAAATCCTTTACCGGCTACGCCGGGAGCAATAAATGGCTCAAGCTTTAGCAATATTTGTGTAGGTACAAACCATACATTTACAGATGCTGTTGCAGGTGGTACATGGGCAAGTACGGATGTTACGTATGCTACAGTTGGTACTAACGGTAGAGTTACCGGAGTATTAGCAGGCATAGTAGATATACATTATACAATAGCGAATGGTTGCGGTTCAAATATGGTATCACAAACAATTACGGTTACTCCTCAACCTGTTACAGGCACTATTACAGGTGTTACCGCTTTGTCAAGAGGGGGTGCTATTACCTTAAGTATAGTAGGTACTGTAGTGGGTGTAGGTACTTGGAGCAGTTGTAACAGTACGATTGCAAGCATTGACGCCGGTGGTAATGTAACCGGTGTAGGTGATGGAGAAACAATTATTACATGGTCTGTTACCAATAGTTGCGGTACAAAACGTGCATTAGCTACAATTACAGTTGGCGATTGTACTACAGCAAGTAACATTACTACGGTTGCGGGTAGCCATGTAAATGGATATACCGGAGATGGTGGTGCTGCTAATGCTGCAACAATGGGTAATCCTTGGGGTGTTGCTACTGATGCAAGCGGAAATATTTATATAGCTGATTATTATAACAATGCGGTTCGTAAAGTTGATGCTGCAACCGGCATAATGACAACTTTTGCAGGTACAGGTGTTGCAGGTTATAATGGTGATGGTATTGCGGCTTCTATTGCTCAATTAAATGGGCCGGCAGGCATTACAATTGATGGTTCGGGAAATATTTATATCGCTGATAAATTCAATGAAAGAATCCGTAAAATAAATACATCGGGCATAATACATACTATTGCAGGTAATGGTTTCCATGGTGGCTGGCAAGGACACAGCGATGGTAATGGCGGACAAGCAACTGCTGCTTCTTTAGATTATCCTGTTTCGGTTGCTTTAGATTGCAGTGGTAATATTTATATTGCTGATTGGGGTAGTCAATCTGTACGTAAAATAAATTCTTCGGGTATTATTAAGAATTTTGCAGGCACATTTGCAGGTGGTTATAATGGAGATGGCATTGCTGCAACCTCTGCTAAATTATGGTCGCCAAACAGTGTAGCTGCCGATTGTAATGGCAATGTTTATATTTCTGATTCTTGGAATCACAGAATTCGTAAAGTAAATGCATCGGGTATCATTAGTACTTATGCAGGTAATGGTGCAGGTACTTACGCAGGTGATGGCGGTCCGGCTACATCGGCTTCACTTTGGGTGCCTTGGCAAATAACATTAGACGGTTGTGGTAATTTGTACATCTGCGATTGGCAAAACAATGCAGTTCGTAAAGTAGATGCAAGTGGAACCATTTCTACTTTTGCAGGTACAAATCAACGTGGTTACGACGGAGACGGAGCGGCAGCAACAGGAGCAAAAATGTATTTACCAAGTGGTTTGGCTATAGATGGTACAGGTAATGTATATATAGCTGATTATGGTAATAATGTTGTTAGAAACTTAGGTACTACTGCATTCAGACCAAGAAGCTTTGTAAGTGGTACTACACAAGATTTAACCGTATGTGAAAATGAAACTGCAGTTGCTATCAATTCTTTATTAGCAGTACCCAACAATGTATCAGGTAATAACATTACTTGGACTGTTACCGAAACTCCTTTAAATGGCACATTAGCAGGTTTTAATGCAAGTGCTGCTACAAGAGAAGGTATTGTAACACCAACAGGATTAACTTATACTCCTAATCCGGGATTTTCAGGTACTGATGAGTTTACAATATTAATGAATGACGGAACATCGAAAGCATCTACAACCATTAATGTAAATGTTACAGCCTTACCTAAACCGGGTACAATAACCGGTGTAACTGAATTACCAACCGGCACATCTTCAAAATTAATAAATACTAATGGCGATAAGAATGGTACTTGGAGCAGTAGCGATACTACCTTAGCTATTGTAGATGCAACAGGTAAAGTAACCGGTATAAAAACAGGTATGGTTACCATAACTTATACGGTTAGTAACAGTTGCAGTAAAACAAATGCTACTACAAGTATTATGATTGCAGATAAAGCATTACAAATGGCAAAAGCAGTGGTATTCCCTAACCCAAATACAGGTAGCTTTAGATATGATTTCATAAGTGCTGCAAATTGCCAAATGGAATTAAGTATTTCTGATTTATTAGGTAGAGTAATTTACAAACAAAGTGTTGCTGCAACAATTGGTGCCAATTCTATTAATGTAAATATTCCTGAGGAATTACCAAATGGTTCTATTGTAACTATACAATTAGGAAATAACAGTTTTCAATATGATGTTGTTAAAATGACAATATTGAAATAAGAAAATAATATTATAATCCCAAATGAGGAATAAAGTTTACAGACCGTAAATTTATTCCTCATTTAGTTTATATCAATTCTCACTACTTTCATTTAGCTTTGTCAAGTAAATGCCTTTGGAAAAGGAGTTCATTCTTACTTTCGGATTCTTTGTTGAAAATCCGGAAGAACGGAACTAATTTTTAATCAAACCAATTGCAAATAATTATCTTCCATTTTTATATTAAAATGGATTTCAGCATTTAATGCTTTAAACACTTTTAATAGAGTATCTATTGTAGCGCTATTGGTGCTGCTTTCCAGTTTAGAAATTTGCGACTTTTGTACCCCTATTAATTCGCCCAATTGTTCTTGAGTTAATTTTCGTTCTTGTCTTGCTTTCTTAATCATTTGTGCTAAAATTTCCATATTTAGCTTATATTCATAAGCATCTCTATCTTGTGTACCTAACTTTCCAATATATTTATCTTTCATTTCGGAAAGTGTATATGATTTCAATTCTATATTTTCCATTTTACTTGTATTTATTTTTTGTTTCAAAATATTTAATTCTAATTTTTTCAGCTCGTTCAATTTCTTTTGAAGAAATTTTATCTACTTTTTTTATAAAACCATGTGTTGCAAATACAAGCGTATTTTCAGTTTTTGTTTTATCCCAAAATGCAAGTAATCTTATTTGTTGTCTATCATATCTTATTCTAAATTCCCATATTTCATTTTGAAGCTTTTTAAATAACTTTGGGTCATTGCTATATTCAGCCAAATTAATATTAAAAAATATTTTTTGTATTGTTTTAGGTGCAAGGGTAGCTATAAATTTATCTGCATCTTCCAAAAATTTTGTTTGAAAATATTTCACAATTATTTTTGTCAAAGATACGAATAGTTTCTAAATATAGAAACATT
>CAIYTT010000047.1 GCA_903929195.1 uncultured Bacteroidota bacterium | reverse complement strand
TTCACCTCTTTTATGTTCTCATACTGTCCTCTGTCTTTTTCGCCCTCACCGATGTTGCAATGCTCCTGTAATTAGAGTTATAGGAACATATCGTTGTGAGAAATGTGATAAATATCTCCACGATGGAGATTACGTTAATAAAGAATGAACAAGTGTTTTTGCTGCAATACCCCTTTAAAGAGGGGTAAATATGTTATTGAATTTTTTGAACAGGCTCGTTATTTGATTTGTAATAAATGCGAACAGAAACATTGGAAACGGTTGATACTAAATGCTAGAAAAATTAAGTAAAGAAGAATTTAATCAATTGTCTTTTCTATTCAATCCGAAAAGCGCAGTTGAAATTCTTTTTTCTAATTTAGATAATTTAACTGAATGTGATATGGATAAATTTAGTGGTGTAAGATTATCACAATTACCTTATTTAAATTTTTCTTATATGATTGCAGAGGATGACAAATTATCCGCACAGGAAAATTTTAAATTAAAACGCGGTGCTGGAAGCGTTTTTGCTTTGGGTGGAAGATTAAATGGTAAAACCATGTGTCTTGAAGAAACTGATATTCCATTGTCAATGAGTTTAAATAAAGATACTAAACATAACGTAGCTTCTTTTGATGGTAAACATTTATCAGATATATGTACTAAGGTTTACAATATTTTAGAGAATCATCCTTTTTTTATTTTATACCAAAATAAAATAAATCTTACTAAAAATACTGTTTTAAATAGGTTGGGTAATGTGTTAACAGGTATAAATGAAAATATTTTTAGTAAAGCGGTCGGTGTAGCATGGGAACAACATCATACTCATGTTCATTATTATGAGGAATATTCGAATACTACAAATACCGCAGCAAATAAAAAATTAATGTCTAAAACTGAATTAGGAAGACCTATTGAGCGTGTAGCAGGTCAGACAAACTTTTCAAGAACATCTCCCGCAGGAAAAATATATTTTGCAAAAGAAGAAAAAGGTTTTTATAGAAACCGAGTAATAAATCTTCCAGCCTTCTCAAGACCAACATGGACGAAAGAAGATGAAGAAGATGCTATACGACAATACGGAGCTAAAACTGATATAGGCTATAGAATTAACATTCATGGAGAAGTTATTGAAGGCGATTCTTCCACATTTGATATGGATTTGGTTCGAAAATGTTATAATGAAAACAAAGTTATTAATCATACAATTGTTGATAAAAAAACATTTCCATTATTTAAGTCTTTAATAATTTTAGCTGACAGACCCTTGGGGATAAAAAAAGTTTTACTTGGAGCCGATGTTGGCGAAGGCACATCTCCCACAGAGATTATTATAGTTTATCAAATCAACGAAATGTATAAATATGCATATAATATTACCCTACAAGCATTAACCACACGTCAGCAAATAGAAATATTTAAATATGTCATTGATAGATTAGATATTAATGTTGTGGCACTTGACGGAACTAGTGGAGTAGGTCAGAGTGTATACGAGGCATTGAAAGAAAAATATGACCCTTTTAGATTAGTGTCAGTAGAATATAACGGAAAAATTCCAATAAAGATTGATAAAGATAATCAAGGAAACATTCGGAGAGACCTTAACGGTAAACCCGTTTATATAGAAGAATATACTAAGAATTGGGCAGTTCACGAATTGAAAGAGTTATTTTATAATCAAATGATTGAAATTCCTATTGATGGTAGATTGGATATGGAATTAACTGATAGTGTTACTGTACAATCAGGTAATCGTGAAGTATATAAAAGTAAAGGAAAAATAGACCATTTATTTCAAGCATTTCAATCTTT
>CAIYTT010000046.1 GCA_903929195.1 uncultured Bacteroidota bacterium | reverse complement strand
TTGAAGTAAAAAATAAAAATATTACTCTTAGCTAATTTTTTTAAAGAAATACTATAAAGAAAACCAATGCTAACTCTATTTAATTAGAAATCATTTATAATATACTAATTCTTAATAGTTTGCACACTCGCCATGTTTATAAAACCAATGTATTCTTGAATCTCTGCGAACTACTTGAGACTTAAAAATTAAATTATCATCAAACACTGCAACCCAACCATTTTTTAATGATACTTCATATCCCCATTTATCAACAAATTGTTCCGATTCAATACCCACCTTTGGTATATCTTCATAAGCAGTACCTACAGCTAATGTACCAATTACAAAGCCTGAATCGCGAGTACTAACAAAATGCACACGCTTTCTGTCATTCACAGTTATTTGGAAAATTACATGTTCTATTTCTACTGAATAACCTTTTCTAATTTGCGATGGCCCTACAACAACAGGTATTTCATTATATTTACCTAATTTTACAGTATCACATAAATCAATATTCAATTGTGCATTTACTGCTGAAGAAGCAAAAACCAAACAAAAAAGACCAATAATAAATTTCATATTTAATAATTTTATTTTTATTTTTCTAAACTTAGTTCTAATTGCAAATGTAATACGAAATAATAATTATTTTTCTTTTCAATTACAATCCTTATTTTTTTATTTTCTCAATATTAATTACAAAAAAAAATATAAATACTTTAATCACATACTATCCTTACATACCTTTTTATAATCTTTCATAAAAGCATCAAATAACAAATTACCTAACTTTTCGGCACCCAAAAAATTAGGATGTATATAATCTTTATTTGCTAATGAAGGTATATTATCTGCCCAATTTACAATTGTACCCCAGCCACCCATACTTGCATACATATTAAAAAAAGCAGCATTGTTATTGATAGCTAATTCTGCTTGTGCTTTTAATAAATTATTCATTCCTACCGCTGTTTTCCATGTTTCTTCATATCTAAAAGCTCTGTCTGATGTACTTATTATTAAAAACTCAGAATTAGGCATAGCCTTTCTTAATTTATTTACAACCTTCATTATATGGCTGCGATACCAACTGTAATCTACATCGTTGGGTCTAAACATTAAATTAGCCCCATATTCTAATACTACTAAATCATAATTATTTTCTTCATTTACATTACCTAAAAAGTTAGAATCTAATTTACCTAATTCTAAACCGGTAATACCCCTGAATGAAAAATTATCTACTACAATTCCCGATTGTGGCTCTGATGAAATACCATAGATAGGGATATTATCGTCTTGAATTGTAACACTTATTTCATGTTCTGTACTTGAATCTAATATAAGTCTATTAAAAAGTTTTGTTGCCTTGTATTGTTTTGTTTGTCCGTTTACTGAAATTTGTATTTCTCCCGTTGCTTTACCGCAAAGTAAACTTTTTTCAATGGGTTGTATTGTATCAAAAATGGTTTTATCACTTAAAATAATAGTACCGTTTTTAGTATAAAATGTATGTCCGGAAAAAAATAGAGGTGCTTTTAATGAATTTGATTTAAAACTCTCTTCCTTCCAATCTCCTTTCCATTTATGTAATACCGTGTTTCTAAAACTAGCAGTAATAGAAGTTGCAGGAACAAAACCTACTCCAAAACCACCAAAATATTGTTGAATTCGTTTCCTAAAAGATTTCGTTAACAAATCACCCTCAATAATACTATCTCCAAGCCATGCAATTCTAACTTTCTTTTTATTACCTCTTGATATAGATAGTAATTTTTGCATAAACTTTGGCAAAGCAGCTGAGTTAGAATCATTATTAAAACTTATAAGCTCTTTGGCAGTTAAATATTTAGCAACTGCTTTTTCTATAATTACAGGGTCTTTAATAACTTCCTTTAATGATGTATCTCCATTATTATTGCTGTCATTTGTAAATGAGGTTGAATCATAATCATTAATACTATTTTTTGTAGGCAGTTTCGTTTCTAATAGTACATCAGATACAATACTTATATTGTTTAATGACAATACATTATTTCCGGATACAGATATATAAATAGAATAGAGTAGCAACATAAAAGTAGTTAAAAAGGTAAATTCAACTACTTTTTTATTATAATTCTTCAATTTTTATGCGGGTTATTAAATTATATACAAACATAAGAAAATTCAAAGATGGTTTGTATGAATTGTAGTTAATATTCTTTTTTCCCATACTAATGGTAATTCAGAATAACCTGTTTTACTAATTGCTTTTACCCATAATTTTACCTCTTTTTTATTTTTTAATTTAGAATAAAAAGACTTATTTGCTACTAACTCACAAAAATCTATATACGACTCGATCTCATTAGCGTATTGTTTATACTTTGTTTTATGTCCGTTTTTATATTTTACAGCATTCTTGCCAACAATGCCAAAATGATTGTTCAATTTTTTTGCTACAAATCCATCTCCGGCCGATGATTCTACAATTGCTACTGCTAAGATAATAGATGTTGGTATGCTATATGTTTCAGACAAAATTGTAGCTAATAGTTTATGACTTTCTATATATTCTTTGCTTTGTGCCATTGATGAAAACAATTGCAATTGCAAGAAAAGAATTAAAATAAAGTATCTATATAACTTCAAGAATATCAAATTTACAAATTTAATAAAAAAATAAATTGCAAATTTAGTAATAAACAATAATAGCTAATCTTTTCTTACGTTAAATTTATTTAAAATACAAAATATAAATTATTTATTTTTATGTAGTCTATAGCTAACATACAAGATTTTTGCCTTCATCAGCAAATTCAATATAGGGGATTCCCAGAAATGCAGAATGACGACCGTTGGTGAGCGATGATAATAAGTAAACCAACGAATAACAACAACAACAACATTCCACCTAAAAATAGCCGTTATTCCGCTTTTTTAGAATATTAACATATTTATCCACATATGCATACAAGTATTCTGCATTTGTTTTCTGTTAAATGAAAGATAAAAATAAAAACCTACTTTTGTATTTTATTAAATTTATCAAGTATTTTTTATTAAAAATAGTTTATTAAAATGCATACTAAACTTAAAGTATTAATACTTGAAGACTCAAAGACTGATGCAGAATTGATTCAACGCGAATTGAAAAAAGGAGGCATTGATTTCACTGCATTTGTTACGGATACTGAAAAAAATTTTACTGAAGCACTTTCCAATTTTTCGCCCGATATTATTTTATCAGACCATGCCTTGCCAGGCTTTAATTCAATAGAAGCGTTAGATATATGCAAAAAATTAAATTTAAATATTCCTTTTATTTTAGTTACCGGCGCCGTTTCTGAAGAGTTTGCAGTAGAATGTATTAAAGCCGGTGCAGATGACTATATTTTAAAAGACAAATTGATACGATTACCGGCAGCTGTAACAAATGCATTAAATCATTCTAAAGCGAAAACATTAAGAGAAAAAGCTATTAATGATTTGGAAGAACAAAATATTTTCATGAATTTGTTGCTAAAATCAATACCAATTGCTCATTATGTATCTAAAGACTCCAAACATAATATAAATTACATTTCTAACAATGTTTTTTCTTTTAGCGGTTATCACCCGAACGAAATAATTGAAGACCCTACTTTTTGGATAAACAAAATACACCCAAACGATAAAGAAGAAGTACTAAAAAAACTGAATAATATAAATGAATATAATGAATGGGAAATGGAATACAGATGGATGGTGTCAGACAATACCTATAGATGGATTTTTGATAGGGCAAAAGTAATTACACCCGAAAAAATAGATACAAAAACTCAGATAGCAGGTACTTTTATTGCGGGTGCAATGATGGATATTACACTAAGAAAAGAAGCTGAAGAAAAATTAATATTAAAAAATAACGAACTCAATACTTTTATCTATCGTTCTACACACGACCTTAGAGGTCCCTTAATGACCATTTTAGGCTTAACGAATGTTGCTTTAGACGAGGAAGAATTAGATGAATTACGAAATTATATTTCTATGATTAATGAATGTACTCACAAATTAGATGATGTACTTCTTTCTTTAATTACAACCATATCTATAAAAAATTCCGTTAAAAAGACAATAGAAGTAAATATTCCTAAAATTATAAATACAATAATATCAGGTTTTAATACTATTGAAGGCTTTAATAAAATAATATTCTATTTAGATATTAAAATAAAAAATAAACTAATTACCGATGAATTTGCAATAATATCAATTCTAAAAAATATTATTGAAAATTCAATTAAATATAAGGATACCCAAAAAGAAAATCAATCTATATCTATCTTTATATATGATACGGATATTCTATTAAAAATATTTATAAAAGATAATGGCATTGGTATTCCCGAACGATTCAGAAGTAAAGTATTTGATATGTTTTTTAGAGGTACTCAAATTTGCAAAGGTTCAGGATTAGGATTATATGTAGTTAAAAATGCAGTTGAAAAACTTAACGGTACAATTCAGTTAGCAAGTATTGAAGGGGCAGGTACTACAATAGAGGTAAATTTACCTATTCAAAAAATATAAAACCAATATATGAAAAATAATTTAGAATCTATTTCTTTAAACTTTGATAGTTTGTTAGATATAAACCCGAGTTTATATATTGTAATTACAACCAATTTATATATAATAGGTGTTAGTGAGGCTTTTATAAATTTTACTTTTACTAAAAAAAATAAAATTATGGGGAAAGAACTATTGGAGACTTTCCCATTTTTTGAAAATAATATATCAGCTAACATTGAAAACAACTTTAATTTATCAGAATCAATAAAATGTGTAATTGAAAATAGAAAGCCTATAAAAACAGAAGCTCAGAAATATAAAATACCGATACCTGCTAACTACATTGAAAAATATCTTGAATTAAATATAATACCCGTATTATTTGAAAAAAATGAGGTATTGTGTTTAATTATTAAAATTGAAGATGTTACGGAATTTGAAAAAATGAAAAAAAATCTTGATGAGCAAATGAAAAGAAGAAACGAACTCGAAATGTCGGAAAAACTACATATAAATGAATTAAATAAAAGCGAGTTACGATTTACAAAACTATTTAACCTAAGCCCCATACCTATTTTTTTAATAAATATTTCTGATTTAAGAATTGTACAAGCAAACAAATATTTTTCCAATTTAGTTCATCTAAATTCAAATCAAATTATAGGAAAAACCGGATTCGAATTAGGTATTTTTGATATGATGAATTATGAAAAATTAACTAAAAGTATTATTAAAAGCGGCGGCAAAATTAGTGAATTTGAAATAAACATTTTTAATGATGTTAAGGAAATAAGGAAAATGCAAATTTCGTCTGAAATGATTGAAATTGATAATTGTTTTTGCTTTTTAATAGCAATGAATGATATTACACAACAAAAACAATTAGAAAATAATCTACTTGAGTTTAACCATTTCTTAGATACGGTTCTTGAAAATATTCCGAATTCTGTTTTTGTAAAAGATGCTAATACTTTAAATTATATAAAGATAAATAAAGCATTTGAAACTCTTTTCAATTCTTCTCAAAATGAATTAATCGGGAAAACAGATTATCATCTATTCTCTAAAGAAATAGCTGACGAACAACAAAAATTAGAAAAAGAAATTATTGAAAATAAAAAACTATCTATTGTTGATGAAGAGCCATTTGTTTCTCAAAATGGATTAAAATGGATACGTACAAAAAAAATACCTGTTTATGATAATAATAAGCCTCTATATTTAATTGGAATTTCGGAAGATATAACAGAAAGAAAAAAACAACAAGATTCAATTTTACAATTAAATAAAGAATTAGAAGCATTTTCTTATTCTGTTTCGCACGATTTACGTGCACCATTAAGAGCTGTTACTGGGTATGCAAAAATATTAGACGAAGACTATTCTACAATCCTTGATAATGAAGGCAAAAGAATACTACATACTATAAGTGAAAATGCCGAAAAAATGGGTCATTTAATAGATAATCTTCTTACTTTTTCTAGATTAGGTAGGAAAGAAATACTTAAAAAGGAGACCGATATGAATGAAATTGTAAATAAAGCAATTAGTGAAATTAATAAATCTACCACACATAATTCAACAATTGTCTATAATAATCTTCATCCTATTTATGCCGATACTGAATTAATGGTACAAGTGATGATTAATTTTATTGAAAATGCAATAAAATATTCATCAAAAGTATTGGAACCACTAATTGAAATAAAATCTGAAATAACAGGCAATGAAGTTATATATTGTATAAAAGATAATGGTGCAGGCTTTGATATGCGCTATTATGATAAATTATTTGGTGTTTTTCAACGTTTGCATACTATGGATGAATTTGAAGGCACAGGTGTTGGGCTAGCAATTATACAGCGAATAATAAATAAACATGGTGGTAAAGTATGGGCAGAAGGCAAAGTTGAAAAAGGTGCTACTTTTTATTTTTCACTTCAAACAAAATAAATAAACATGTACGATTCAGACCTTGAAATATTACTTGTAGAAGACAACCCAAATGATGCAGAATTAACAATTAGAGCCTTAAAAAAAAAGAATCTGGCAAATAAAATCATTCATCTTAAAAATGGTGCTGAAGCATTAGATTTTATTTTTTGTGAGGGTAATTATAAATCCAGAAATATTAATAATAAGCCCAAAGCTATTTTATTAGACCTTAAAATGCCAAAAGTAAATGGCATTGAAGTATTAAAAAAGATAAAAACCGATAATAGAACTAAAACAATACCTGTTATTATTCTTACTTCATCGGCCGAGGACCCGGACGTGAAAACATGCTACGAATTAGGTGTAAACAGCTATATTGTAAAACCAGTGGGCTTCGACAACTTCTCGAAAGCCGTTGCTGATTTAGGTATGTATTGGTTGTTGCTAAATAAGCCATTATAGTATAAGAATGCAACTTCTATAAATACAAAAACCTTTCCAAAAAGGAAAGGCTTTGCAAAACACAAGAAACAGAAAACTACATACTACTGATGCGTGAAAGTATATCAGTTGAAGATTGGGGTGTCATAGAGGCTGTTAAATTAATACCGGTAGTAATTATCATACCGGGGTGTTCGTAATAATAATAATTACCGTTTTTGTTACTGATAGCAAATACAGTTGCTTTCATATCAACAGGAATATAATTATTATGATAAATATCAAATTTTCGAGTTACCGGGTTATACATATTTAAGGGTACTACACAATTAATGGCAGGCATTAATACAAAAACCTCTGTATTTGTTGCATTAAAACTTGTATCAGGCATCGTTACTGTTAAATCTGTTAATGGTGCATTCGTTCCGTAAGGGTTGTCGCAGTTTACCCAATTTAAATTAATGCAACTGTCAAACTGATAATAATTTACAAACCTTAATACAGTATCTACCCCACCCGATAAATTGATTATGATAACGGTTTCGGAATCTACTTTAGTTGTAAATGCAGTATTACCAACACCTAAATTATTTGCTGCAGTCCAATAGGTTAAAGAATCATCATTATTTGTATTACCATAATATAAAGACATAGACGAGGTAGATGCTGTATTTTGCTTAAAGCCAATGCCATATTTATTTGCAAATACAGGTTGTCCGTTCATTGTAGCATTTATATAAATTTGCCCACCACTCACTAAATTTCCATCTTGTGTAGCAGCAGTAGTTCTATTTGCAGCCATATTACCTACTTTATACATTTCTACTATTTGCAAATTTATTGTGCCATTAGTAATAATTGTACCACTTGCATCTTTAAATGAATTGGGATAAAAAGAAAATTTCGTACCGTTACCTGCATAAATAGTTTTACTTGTACCTGCTGTAATTGTAAATTGTTGCGGCACACTACGAAATGAAGAAAATAATTGATTTAATTTTGTCTTATCGGGGTTGGTATTATAAATAAGCGACGTATTGTTGAATTTTGTAGTGCACGACACTATCATATTCAACAACACAAATAAAATAATATATAGACTTTTAAAATTGAATTTCATAAAAAATGGTATTCCTTTTCTGTATAGACGTAAGTAGAACAAATATCGTTAGTCTTTTTTAAAATAATTCATCAAAAAAAAAATAAAAATAAAAAAAGTATGTGTAGTATATTTAATTTTCCACAAACAAAATTGCAATATAACTATAAACACAATCAGGTAAGCTACACTTAAATTATTTGTAATTAACAAAAATATTTTACATGTTCTATCGTTTAACTATATATATTTGAACCAAACACTTTTTTTATGAATAGCATAGTAGTTTTTTGTGGTGCATCAGACGGATATAATGAAACATATCGAGAGATTGCTTATCAGGTAGGTGTTACACTCGCCGAAAAAAAAATAAGGATTATATATGGTGGTGCAAAAATTGGTCTTATGGGCGCCCTTGCAGATGGTGCATTAAATCATAATGGTGAAATAATAGGTGTTATTCCCGAGTTTTTAAAAACAAAAGAAGTTGCTCACACGGGTTTATCAAGATTAATAACCGTAAATACCATGCATGAACGCAAATTAAAAATGCATGAATTAAGTGATGGTATTTTAACATTGCCCGGCGGCTGGGGTACAATGGAAGAATTGTTTGAAATGCTTACTTGGGGTCAATTAGGGCTGCACAGTAAGCCGGTGGGTATTCTAAACATTAACGGGTATTACGATGCTTTAAAAGCCCTTTGCGACAATATGGTTGTAGAAGGTTTTTTAAATGAAACCGTAAATAACAGCATTTCTATAAACGAATCGTTTGATAGTTTATTAGAATTAATGTATGCTTCTATGCCACCGATAAATAAAAAATGGATTACAAAACAAACAATATAATTACATTTTATAGTAGAACAGAAAAGCATATTTCACATAATTAATAATAAGTATATTTACTTATTGATGTATTTAATTACTTTTATCCTTTTATTATGATATACCGCAGTAAAGCACCTTTAAGAATAGGCCTTGCAGGTGGTGGTACCGATGTTAGTCCTTATTGCGATTTATATGGCGGTGCTATACTTAACGCCACTATTTCGCTTTATGCTTATGCAACTATAGAACCATTAACCGAACCTATTATTACCATTGAGGCATTAGACAGAAACGAATTTGTTTCAATGCCTATTGATGACAAAATGGAAATTAACGGCACATTAGACTTAGCAAAAGGGGCTATAAGCTATATTCGTAAAACGTTTGGTCGTTTTCCTTCCGGTTTTAAATTATCTACATTGGTAGATGCACCTGCGGGGTCGGGTTTGGGTAGCTCTTCTACTTTAATGGTGGCTATTATAGGCGTTTTTGTAGAATGGTTAAACTTAGCTTTGGGAGAGTATGATATTGCACAAATAGCATTTGATATTGAAAGAGTTGACTTAGCAATGGCAGGTGGTAAGCAAGACCAGTATGCAGCTACTTTTGGAGGTATTAACTTTATGGAATTTTATAAAGACAATAAAGTAATAGTAAATCCATTACGCATAAAGCCGGAATACCTGTATGAGTTAGAAAATAATTTATTATTATATTATACTTCTACAAGTCGTCTTTCTTCTAAAATTATTGAAACACAAAGTAAAAATGTATTAGAAAATAATATAGAATCTATTGATGCTATGCACCATTTAAAAGAACAGGCACAAATGATGAAGGAAGCACTATTAAAAGGGAACATAGACACTATAGGTAGCATCTTAGATTTTGGTTTCCGTTTTAAAAAACAAATGGCTAAAGGTATAACCAATAGCAATATGGACGAAATATATGAAAAAGCATTGGAGGCAGGTGCTACCGGAGGTAAAATATCGGGTGCAGGTGGTGGTGGTTTCATGATGTTTTATTGCCCCAAAAACACGAGATATGCAGTAAAAAAAGCTTTATCTGCTTTTAGTGGGTCTTTTACTACGTATCAATTTACAGAAAAAGGATTATCAAGCTGGCATATTTAAATAAAACATTGTTAGCACAATAAAAATAATGAACATATCTTCAATTTAAATGAAAAAACACTTAAAAATCAGCTCGTTTCTTATATATTTATTACTATTAAATAATATTTCTGCCGCCTATACACATGCAGATACATTACGCGGCAGCAATGGAACCGGGCGAAACTGGTGGAATCTAACACATTACGATTTAAACGTAAACTTTGACTTTTTAAATAAAAGTATTGAGGGCGTAAATACCATTTCTTTTGATATTACTAAAAAACCTAACGATAGTCTGCAACTCGATTTACAAGAGCCTATGGTTATTGACAAAGTATTATGTGATAGTAACACCCTAAATTTTGTAAAAGAAGGAAATGTATGGTGGGTAATGCATCCTTTTAAAAATAGAGACTCCGGCAGTCACTTAAAAATAACAGTCTATTTTCACGGCTCACCACGTGCAGCAGTAAATCCGCCTTGGGACGGTGGCTTTAGCTGGACTAAAGATGAAAAAGGCACTAACTGGATAGCCGTGTCTTGCCAGGGGCTTGGTGCAAGTATCTGGTGGCCTTGCAAAGATGTGCAATGGGATGAACCGGATAGTGGTATGAGTTTAGAATTCCAAATTCCGGATTCTACTTTAAGTGTGGTTAGCAATGGAAGATGTAAAATAAATGGCAAAAAGAACGAACAAACAAATAAATATGTGTGGCGATGGGAAGTTAAAAATCCTATTAATAATTATGATGCCACCTTTTATATTGGCGATTATGCACATTGGCATGATACAATGAATGGCGAAAACGGCAAATTAGACCTCGACTTTTGGGTGCTGAGTTACAATATAGACAAAGCAAAAAAACAATTTAAAGATGTAAAAAACATGATTAAATGTTTTGAATATTGGTTAGGTCCATTTCCTTTTTACGAAGACGGATATAAATTAGTTGAAGCTCCTTATTTGGGCATGGAACACCAAACCGCAATTGCTTATGGTAATAAATATCAAATGGGCTACTTGGGTAAAGACAGAACAAATACCGGCATTGGTATGCAATTTGACTACATAATAGTACATGAAAGTGGTCATGAGTGGTATGGAAATAGTGTAACAGCCAAAGATATTGCAGATAACTGGATACAAGAAGGTATTACTACTTATTCCGAATCGCTGATTACAGAATGTGAATTGGGTAAAGAAAAAGGACAAAAATATTGCCATGGTGAATGGGATAATATATTTAATAGCAAACCCATAATTGGTACTTATGGTGTAAATAAAGAAGGGGCACCTGATATGTATGATAAGGGTGCGGCTATCATGTATATGATACGTTGCATTGTAAACGATGATGATAAATTCAGGATGATTTTAAGAGGTTTGAGTAAAACTTTTTATCACCAAACAACAACAACACAGCATATAGAAAAATATATAAGTAGAGCTACCAAAATGGACTTATCTCCATTTTTTGAGCAATATCTACGAACCAGAAACATACCTGAATTAGAATATTATATTAAAGACGGACAGTTAAATTATAAATTTAACAATGTAGTACCTGAATTTTCTTTGCCTATATCAATAACATCAGGTAAAATACAAACTATTATATCTCCCACCCCAACATGGCAACACATAAAATGGAAAGGTGGATATAATGTTAAGTTTAGTGATGATTTTTTAATAAAAATAAAAGAGTAATAGGGTTTATTCATCATAATTTGGTTTAATAATCTCCAAAATATATTTGCATATTTTAGCTATGAACTCCGTTTCTTGAATATATCAAATATAAATATAGCGTACATGTGTTCAATTACACATAGTATAATAGTATATTTGTTTATATTAAAAAATTTAGTAGTTTTGAGAAAATAATATTCAAACTATGCATCAATTAAAAAAAACAGAACAAATATTGTTCTCAAACAAAATTAATAATTCTTCAGTACAGGAAACTGCAACAATTAAAAAATCTAATAATGTAACACCTATATATAGGTTTATCCCTATTTCTATGTGCTTTATTTTAGTTTTTAGCAGTATGAATTCCGCATTTGCTCAAGACAGCCGTTATAGAAGCCATGATGATGAGACACAAAAAGAACACATGGAAAACAGAAATGACCGTAGAGAAGTAAACAAACTTTTTGCGGGTGAAATGTTGCATAAAGGTTTGGCATTAACATCTGTAGATAACAAATATAAATTAATACTACAAGCAGATGATAACCTTGTTTTGATAAACAGTGCCAGTGGCAAACAATTATGGTCATCAAATACAGGCGGTACTGACGCTACACACGCCACTATGCAGGATGACGGCAATTTCAGTGTTTTTTCGCATCAAAAAGCAGTTTGGAGTTCCGGTACTACCGGCAAGCCGGGTGCAGTATTAGTGTTGCAAAATGATGGTAATTTGGTAATTACAAACCAGAATAAAACAATTTGGTCTTCTAATACAGCAGGTAAATAATATAATTAGTAGTGGCTATAAATTTATAGCCACTACTAATTATTAAAATATTTTATTTTCATAAAATCAAAAAAATTACTTATTTTTTGGTAACGTGATTTATTATTGTTTTTTAAAAAATCGTGTATGAAAATAATTTTGACTTTCTTGTTTGCTATATGTAGCTTTTCTGCAAGTGGACAATCTTATGACTTATATTATAAGATTAATTTTGATACATCTAATGGATTTTATCAACATTATATTTATTCTCATGATTCTATTTTTTTGAATTATAGAGATTTATTAAATATTGATACCATTAATTATCACCATAACCAATGGCAAGTGGGTCGCCCTCATAAAACAATATTTAATGCTTCCTATTCTTTACCAAATGCTATTGTTACAGATACAACTAATAGTTGCATACCAAATGATACATCCGTATTTGTAATGAAAGTTTCTAAACATGCGTGGTTGGATTTATGCGCTTTTTCTTTTAAATTTCGATTAGATATTGATTCGGGTGATATTGCAAAAGTGGAGATTTCAAGTGATACAGGTCTGCATTGGATTAATATTTTAACGGATACTACGGGTTTATTTTATTATCTAAGCCCTAAACCTGATTTTTCAGTATCAACTATTGGCTGGGATAGTTTTTGGATTAGACCAAGTTCTTTTGGTCTATTTTCACCCACCACTATAGATTCATTTTTATTTCGTTTTACTTTTATTGCTGATAGCAACACAAGACCGAGAGATGGATGGATGGTGGATGATATAGTTTTTGGTTATATGGGTGAAAACGTTCCTATTTTGCCAAATAATAATTCAAATATCAATATCTATCCCAATCCTGCAAAAAACGAATTAAATATTACTTCTACTAATAGAATTACAAATATTATTATAACTAACATTTTAGGTCAAATAATCTATAAACAAAACCATAATACAGAAAAAGTTACCATTGATGTTTCTGACTTTACAAAAGGCATTTTTTTTATTAAAGTAAATGGATATGTAGATAAAGTATTTTTGAAAGATTAAAAATTTGAATTATTATCTGTATTCAATAATTTATTACCTGTGTGATACAAAATTTGTAATAAGCTTATAAAGGCAATTAATTTCCTTTTCCCTAATTTTATCTTTTTTAATTGAAATTCTGAAAAAAGAAGCTATGGGAGATTATTTATTTACAAAATTTATTGCTGACGAAAAAGGAAAAACACCTTTTAAAACGCTATTAGATTTATTTTCCGAATTACTTGTTTATACCAATGGAGATGCCAGTGAAGCACTTAGCTGGCTTACACAATTAGATAATAAATATAAACTAACTAATAAAGACTATGGTATAGGTGATTTTATTGAAGAATTAAAAGAAAAAGAATTTTTAAAAGAAAACTTCAAAACAGTTAGAAAAGCAAACAACCCCAAAACACAACTAAATATACATAAAAACAAAGGCTTCTTTTCTTTGAAAATTTGTGGTGATTCGCTAGCCAAAAGCAAAAACAATCAAAAACATAACTTTGCAACCGGCTTAACACCCCAAAAAGCGAAGTTTTATTGCTGTGAAAGAAAAGGTCTAAGTAGTGGAAGTGTGGGGTGCGGGTTGTTTTATAACTTGT
>CAIYTT010000045.1 GCA_903929195.1 uncultured Bacteroidota bacterium | reverse complement strand
AGTGAGTTATTAGCTTGGGTTGAAGAAGATGCAACACAATCTGTAATGCAATCTGCAATTTGTGCTACACCAATATTAACCGGTCTTAGTGTTACAACACCATCTAATATTACAGGTATCAATTTATTCCCTAATCCTTCTAAAAATGAAACTAATCTTAATTTCAGTTTAGAGGTTGCAAGCAAAGTAGCTATCAAAATTATTACAATTGATGGTAAATTTGTATCAGAAGTTAGCAACATAGAAATGGGTTTAGGTTCTCATAATATTGTTATTAATACTAGCAATCTTGCTGCCGGCAATTATGTAATTGTTATGGAAACAAATAGCGGTATTGATGCTCAATATCTTTCTGTAAGAAAATAATTACTAAGCAACTAATAGTTTAGTTGAATTATTAAAACAAACAGGCTGTCTTCGGGCAGCTTGTTTGTTTATAAGATAACAGAGTTTAAACTTAACATTATTTTATTGTGCTAATCAAAAAATATTTTTTGCCAATTTATGATTTATGTGTAAATTGCAGGTTCAAATATTTATTAAAATGAGGAAGACTATACTATCGTTATTATTATTAACAGGGTTATTTTCAACTTATAAAGCAAATTCACAAACATTCTCTGTACCTACTGATACAGTTTATGCTACAGTGGCAGGTACTGCATCAATAACTAATAATATTACCAATTTAACATCCGGCTCTTTAACCATTAAATGGAAAGTAATTGCAACTAATTTCCCTGCTGACTGGCTTACAGCAGCAGCTTTTGGTATTTGTGATGCTTGCGGGTGCAGTAATAATTTAGGTGATACATCAATATGGAATGCAACAACAAGTACTGGTACGCTGTTTAATTGCGATTATGCAGGTCCAAGTGGTGCAGTAGGCTTATATTCTTTATCTCTTAATTTATCGGGTGTAAGTGCAGGAACACACTATATGACTGTTAATATAAATTCAGGTTTAGGAGGTACTTCTAAAAATGTTACTTTTATTATTAGTAAGTTCCCTGCCATAGTAAATAATGTATTTCCAAGTACCGATGATATAAAACTGTATCCTAACCCTGCAAATGAGGATATTAATGTAGTTTTTGATGCAAATGCTGACATTAAGAACATTGCAATCTATAATATTATCGGTAAAGTAATGAGTATCTATAAAGTTACCGGTAATAGTGCTAACCTTACATTAGACGGCATACCTGCAGGTATCTATTTTGTAAGATTATACAATTCTCATGGTGATGTAGTAGTAACAAGAAAATTCACTAAACAATAAAATTTCTTTTTTTTAAATAGTTTCAATAAGCTCCTAAATAAATTAGGGGCTTTTTTTATTTTTATAAACAGCCATTTAAACAGATACACCAAAATGAGTATTAATGTCTTAAAATCCAAAAAAATAATATTCTTTATATTAGCTACTCTATTTATATACGCATGTAAATCAGAAACGAATACCGGAAAAGAAACTATCATAAAAACCAATTCTATTACCTATGATACCACATTAAAAACGGGTAGTGTTATTGATAGTATTGCATGTGTAAGTAATCATAGTAACAGTTATGCATTGTATCTACCTTCCTATTATACTATAAAAAAGAAATATCCATGTATCTATTTTTTTGACCCTCATGCCAATGGTGCATTGCCAATTAGAAAATATAAGATGCTTGCAGAAAAATATGGATTTATATTTATAGGTTCTAATGTATGTAAGAACGGAATGCAATGGCAATCTACAAATGAAATAGTAAATACATTGATGGATGATAGCCGTAATAAAATAAGTATAGATTCGAACCTAATATACACTTGCGGCTTTTCGGGTGGAGCGAAAATTGCAGCATCAATTGCATTATTTAACGGTGGAATAGAAGGTGTAATTAGTTGTGCTGCAGGTTTCCCCAATGAAGCAGAAAAACGCATTGAATACAAATTTAATTATTTTGGTATTTGCGGAGATTTGGATTTTAACCTTACTGACTTGGAGATGCTGGATGCAGCATTAGAACAAACTGGATTTAATCACCAATTAATTCATAATGACGGTAAACATGCTTGGGCTTCATCTAAAGACTTTGAAACCGGCTTACTTTGGTTGCAAATAAATGCAATGAAGGAACATGAAATACAAAAAAAGGATACATTAACAGTTGCCTTAAAAAATGATTATATAATACGAATATCTGATGCAAAAAAGAAGAATGATATTATACAAGAACATGATTTATTATTGGGAATGATAAAATTATTGGATGGGTTAACGGATGTAATAGACTATAAAAAAGCCTATACAAGTATAGATAAAGGCACAAATTACAAAAGGGCTGTTATACAAAATACATACAGGCAACAGACTGAATTAAAAGAACAGCAAGAATTAGCAAAACAATGTAGTATAAATGATGAACATTGGTGGGCTTTAAGGATAAACGAAATGAGGGGTCGCATAATAAGGGCTACCTTAAGGGAAGATAAGCAATACAATCAACGCCTATTGAATTATTTAGGACTAATAGCGTATTTAAATACAAGTCATTCATTAAATGTAGGTGATATGACAAATGCAATTAAGTATTTGAATATATTTAAATTAACTGACCCTGAAAATCCTGATTGCAGCTACTTAAAAGCCGTATATTGTGCAAAAAATAATAATATAGAAGATGCTTTAGCAGCATTAAAAGAAGCCACTCATTTAGGTTATAGCGATTTGAAACAAGTAATAGATAAACAAGAGTTTCAATATCTACGAAATAATGAAGATTTTAAAAATATATTAATGAAAATTAAAGAAAATAGAGTGAATTGAGGTGTCTTACTACAAAGAAGACAAGGAAAAACAAAGTTTATTTTAGTGTCCCTTATGATTTTAAATTGTAGTAAAGATTATTATCTAAGCTTTTATAAAGTAAGAAACACTTTTATTAATTTTTCTTTTTAATTTTTTTCTCCTTTACTTTATTGCCGTCTTTGTCGTAGAGCATAAGCATATAAGAACCTTCGGGCAATGCACTGTAATCTATATCTTTTGCATGTTCTACCGATTGTACAATTTCGCCACCCTTCTTCTTTATTTCTGCCTTTAGGTCTGCTTTAGCTTCTATATGTGCAGCGGTTTTAGTTGCATTTAAAGTAACAATAATTCCTTCCTTTATTACACCTGTATATATCATTACAAAGACTGCTATACCGGCAATTATTCTGTATATGCCAAATGCTTTAAAAGAGTGTTTTTGCACATAACTAATAAACGTTTTTATAGCTAAATACGCAACAATAAAAGCAATAACATTACCCACTAAAAGCATGGGTACCTGGTCTTTATTTAAGGTATCGCCATATTTCTGGAAATCATAAAGTTTTTTGCAAGTGGCTGCTGCCATAGTTGGTACGGCAAGAAAAAATGAAAATTCAGCTGCAAGCTTTCGTGTTAGTTTTTGTTGCAATGCACCAACAATGGTAGCAGCGCTTCTGGATACACCCGGTACCATAGCTACAACTTGAAAACAACCTATAATTAGCGATTTTGTATAACTTATATCCTTATCCTCTTCTATTTCATTTTTCTTAAATAGATTATCAACAAATAGAAGTACAATGCCACCAATAAAAAAGCTCATGCCTACAGTAAAACTACTTTCTAATAATTCATCTATTTTGTCGGACAGTAATGCACCAAATATTGCAGCAGGAATAAATGCGACAATCAATTTCACAAAAAACTGCCAGCGAGAAAAATCAAAGAACTTCTTCCAGTACATAACAACCACAGATAATATTGCACCAAATTGAATACATACCTCAAAAAGTTTTGTGAAGGTATTTTCTTCAATATTCATAATTGAACTTGCGATAATCATGTGTCCGGTAGAAGAAATAGGTAGAAATTCTGATAAGCCTTCTACAATTCCGAGTATTACTGTTTGTAACCAAGTCATATTTATGGTATGTTTATGTATTTATGTGTTTGCAAAGATAATTGCCATCGTGGATTTTGCTTAATGTATTCTATTATCAAAGGGTTAATCATTTCTGCTTTACTCCATTCCGGTTGTAAATATAGTTTACATGTAGCATTTGTTTTTTTTGCATTTTCTTCAGCCCAATAAAAATCTGATTTATTAAAAATCACAACTTTTAATTCGTTGGCACTATTTAAGCAGCTATCAAGTGGTTGTTTAAACTTTTTGGGAGAAACCGTAATCCAGTCAAAATCGCCTTTAAGAGTATGAGCCCCCGATGTTTCTATATGTACCCTAAAGCCATTTTTATGTAACTGATGGCACAAAGAAGTTAAATTTTGCATCGCAGGTTCGCCACCGGTTATTACAGCTATGCGAGCAGGGTGTAATATTGCAAAATTTACTATTTCGTTTATTGTATATGCCGGATGAGCTTCAATATCCCAACTGTCTTTTACATCGCACCATACACAACCCACATCGCAACCGCCTAACCTAATAAAATAGGCAGCATTACCGGCATAACATCCTTCCCCTTGCAGCGTATAGAAATGCTCCATTATATGCAATGATTCTGAGTGGCAGATGGTAGTATTATTTATAATATTGTTCAAAATGTTATCCCTAATTATATAATTCTAAAAATAATAAGCCTGCTGGTTTTGGCAGTCAGGCTTATTATTTTTAATAATAAATTTAATAAAAGTAATTTATTGCAAACTAACTCAATACGGCTTGTTTTGCATTTTGTTTTACTGCATCAAGTGTATTTTTCATTAACCCTACAATTGTCATAGGACCAACACCACCCGGAACCGGAGTAATATAGCTGCATAAAGGTGCAACATTATCATAATCCACATCGCCCACTAAGCGGAAACCACTTTTTCTAGTAGCATCTTCAATTCTATTTATTCCTACGTCTATAATAATAGCACCCGGCTTTACCATATCGGCAGTAACATATTTTGGTTTACCAATTGCAGCAACAATAAGGTCTGCATTTAAGGTAATATCTTTTAAATTTTTGGTACGGGAGTGCGTAAGTGTTACTGTTGCATTACCCGGGTTGGCATTACGGCTTAAAAGCACTGTCATGGGCGTACCAACAATATTACTTCTACCTATTACCACACAATTCATACCGGTAACATCAATTTTATAATATTCCAGCATCATTAAAATACCATAGGGAGTAGCAGGTAAAAAGGAAGGTTGCCCTAATAACATTTTACCCTGCGTAATAGGGTGAAAGCCATCTACATCTTTTGCAGGGTTAATACTGTTAATAACTGCATCGGGAGAAATATGCTTTGGCAATGGTAATTGTGTTAAAATACCATCAACAGAATCATCATTATTTAACTTATTTACTTCGTTAATTAATTCTTCCTCGGTAATATCTACCCCAAAACGTAAAAGAGTAGATTCGTAACCTAACTCTTGACAAGTACGAACTTTATTTCCTACATAAGCTTCGCTTGCAGGGTTATTACCTACTAATATTGCTGCCAAATGCGGTTTTTTACCACCTTGAGCTTGCCAATCTATTACCTCTTGTTTTATTTGTGCCTTAATATGGGCTGATACTAAATTGCCGTCCAGAATTTGCATGTCGCAAAGTTAATTTTAATTGTGGAAATTGGGAATCTATAAATAATTTTTAAGAATACTTTTTTAAGAATTTTGTCTATCATCATTATTTAAAAAAATGATAAAGGTAATATTATACCTGAGAAATTCTTAGATTATGCTTACCTTTATCACTTCAATAGTTGATATGATACCCAAAAGCTTGTTTTATATTATTGCACTTATGCTTGCTGTATGTTGGGCAGTGTCTTTTTTTTATTGGAACACGAGCCATATAGTACATATACTTATTGCGCTTGCTATCGTATTTTTAATTTTAGGTTTGAGAAAAAAGAAAGAAACCAATGATTAATATAAAAAAAACCCGATAGTAATAAAATCGAAATGCCAATTCTATCTTATAACTAATTTACTTAATTTTAAGATTTATTTATTTATGTTTTTTATAAAAGAGAACAAAAGAATAGGTAAATTATTATCTTTGTCAAAATAAAAAATCAAAATGCGTTTTATAATTACTTCTACGTCATTACTCAAAAATTTACAGCAAATTAGTGGTGTTATCAGTTCAAACACCGTACTTTCTGTTCTTGAAGACTTTCTTTTTGAATTGCAAGGTAACACACTGACCCTTACTGCTACCGACCTTGAGACAATGATGCGTGTACACATGTATGTAAATGATGCAGAAGGGGATGGCAAAATCTGTATCCCTTCTAAGATACTTAGCGAGTATTTAAAAAATTTACCGGAACAGCCTATTACCTTCAATATTAATGAAGATGATTTGTCTATAGAAATGTCGAGTGATGTAGGTAAATATCGTATTGGTGGTGAAAGGGCAGACGACTTTCCTAAAGAACCGGCACCCGGTGATACTACAACCTTTACAATGCCTTCAATTGCATTAGTAGAATGTATAAACAAAACAATTTTTGCCGTAAGTACAGACACTTTGAGACCATCTATGACAGGTGTATTTTTTGAGTTAGATACGGAGAATATTACATTCGTTGCCACTGATGCCCATAGATTAGTACAGTTTCGCAGAACAGATATTAATTGTCCAATAAAAGATGGTTTTGTAGTACCCAAAAAACCATTACAACAATTAAAAAGTACGTTGCCAGCAGATGAGTCTCTTCTTAATATTTCTTATAATGAAAGTCATTTATTTGTTTCAAACGAAACATTAAGTTTAAGTTGTAGATTAATAGATGCAAAATTCCCGGACTATAAGGCAGTAATACCAATTGATAATCCATATAAGCTACATGTTAATCGTGCTGATTTTGCTTTGGCATTACGTCGTGTTAGTATTTTTGCCAATAAAACTACTAACCAAGTTGTTTTAGATATAAATGGAAATTCATTACAAATATCGGCACAAGATATAGATTTTTCTTACGAAGGTAAGGAGATGCTAAGCTGCCAATATAGTGGCGAAGATATTAAAATTGCATTCAA
Organism: uncultured Bacteroidota bacterium; assembly: GCA_903929195.1. Classification (GTDB taxonomy): domain Bacteria; phylum Bacteroidota; class Bacteroidia; order Chitinophagales; family Chitinophagaceae; genus CAIYTT01. The sequence continues at coordinate 23,377 of CAIYTT010000045.1, read as the reverse complement.
TGCTAAATTAATGGTTGAAATGGTAAATAATATTGATGGTACGGAAGTAGTATTAGAACTTAGTACTCCATCGCGTGCAGGTATTTTCCGCCCATTAGAAAAAGCAGAACATGAAGATGAGCTAATGCTGTTAATGCCATTAATGGTAGGTATATAGTATTTAATTAATGTAATAAAAACAGCCGGCTATCATTTGGATAGCCGGCTGTTTTTATTAATGTACTTATTTTACAGAAATAGCGTTTTATTTCTAAAACGCTATCTTTTTTGTTAACCTAAAATAATCACCTTATTTTTCTATACTTATTCTTTGTGTATAGTTACCATTAGCAGATTTGATATTTAAAATATAAATACCATTTGCAAGATTGTTTACATTAAATGTTGTATGTGTATCATTAATTGTTGAAGAATAAACTTTTTCACCAACCACATTTAATAATTCAATGTTTCCATTTATAGTATTTGTTGCATCTATTGTTATTCTACCATTCGATGGATTAGGATAAACAGAAACGTTGTTTGCCGAAACTACATTAGATGTATTGGTTGTAGAAATACTAGGATACGTTACTTTACGAATTCTACTATTAGACATATCGGCTATATATAAATTTCCGCTTGCATCTACTGCAACACCAGACGGTGCATTTAATTGTGCTGTAATTGCTAAACTGCCATCACCGCTAAAACCTGATGTACCGTTGCCTGCAACTGTAGAAATAATACCCGAAAGAGTATTGTATTTACGTATTACATTATTACCCTCATCAGCGATGAAAATATTATGCGAATTGTCTATAAATATAGAACTTGGAGACCTTAATTCTGCAGTCATTGCCAAACCGCCATCACCCAAATAACCGGCAATACCGTTACCAACAGCAGTACGTATTGTACCGGTACCTAAATTGATAACTCTTATTACATTATTACCATAATCAGAAACATATAATAAGCCATCACTTGAATTGTCAAAAAAGATACCACTGGGATGTTGAAAGGTTGCAGTCAATGCTAAACCGCCATCACCGGTATATCCATAAGCACCTGTACCGTTTGCTATTGTAGTTACAATATTTGTAATTGCATCTACTCTGCGAATGCAATTATTGCCATAATCCGCTATGTATTTGTTACCGGCATGGTCTAAACAAATTGCCGCAGGAATTTCCATTGTGCAGGTATGGGAATCTCCGCCATCACCTGTATGCCCTTGGTGTCCGTCTCCGCAATCACCATCAAGGGTATCACCACTACTATGATGATGAACGCACATTGCCATATCATTGTACCAATCGGTAAAATGTACATTTCCTGCTTCATCAACAAAAATAGCATCAGGGTATCTTATTGATGCAGCAGTAGCCGGACCTCCTAAACCTGTAAGCCCAAACACACCATTGCCTGCAAACGTATTTATTATACCTGTTGTTCCTGAAATAACCCTTATTCTACTATTGTATCTGTCTGCAACATAAATATTACCTGCTACATCTACACCAACGCCTTGCGGATAATCAAAGCTTGCTGTTATTGCAAGACCACCGTCACCACTATAACCATAAGCACCATTGCCTGCAATTGTAGTAATGATTCCTTGTGCATTTGCACCAATAGTGCATGCAACTATTAGCACTGTAGCTAATATAATTTGCCTGAAAGTAAATCTTTTCATAAAATAAATATTTTAGTTAGATAAATTTAGAAAGAAAATTTAACAATACAAAATATTTTTATATATTTATTTTTATTATTAGTATTGTATTGTAAATCCATACAATAATTATATGATATTATATAATTTAATGAATTCGAATCAATTCTTTCTTTGAAAATTCTAATAATTGAAACTAAAATACCTAAATTTTATAAAAAAAATACCCAAATAAAGAGTAAATTTGATTACCTGAATGAATGCTATTTTTATATAAAAAATAGGTATTATTGTTATAATTTACATAAATTCAATTTTTTATACATTTAATAAAATTAATAGTAATGATAGAAACGCAAAAACATACCAAAGATGAGCTGTTTTCCATTTTAGCTAATATTCCGGACCCTGAAATACCGGTATTAAGTATTAAAGAAATGGGTATTTTAAAGGACGTAATTTTACAAGATAATTCATGCGAAATTATTATTACACCAACCTACTCAGGTTGTCCGGCTATGGGAATTATAGAGGAGGATATTAAGAAGATATTATTTGAATATGGTATTTTAAATGTAAAAGTAAAACTTGTTTTATCTCCTGCATGGACAACAGACTGGATGACCGATGAGGCAAAAGAAAAATTAAGAGTTTATGGTATCGCCCCACCTTTACATTCGTCTTGCAGTAACTTTTTTGCCGAAAAACAATCAATTTCCTGTCCCAAATGTGGTTCTCAAAATACCTTAATGGTGAGTCATTTTGGTTCAACAGCATGTAAGGCCATGTATAAATGTAATAATTGCGAAGAACCTTTTGAATACTTTAAATGTCATTAATATAATTAATAACGGGCTACATTTTTAAATGCAGCCCGTTATTGATTTTTTTATTATAAGACTATTGTTTGTAAGTGTCTTTGTAATATTTTTCTTCAGCCGGAGATGGTGAAAAAGGTTTATGACTTCTTGATAGATGGTTACGATGTGTAAAGTACAAGTCTTCAATATCGCCACCGTTAGCACCAACAATAACAATATCCGATTCAGTATATTTTGTTTTATCGTTCCATAAAGTATTGTAATCTTCTATTGTCCAGCCGATTGCAGCGTCTGTAATAATTTCAAAATCAGGTAATTGTTGCTGTAAAACAGCACTTATAGTAAATTCGTTATCTAAGAATGGACAGAAAAACCCGGAATCACCCATTAACAATACTCTTTTTTTCTTTTTAGGGAATGTAATATCATGGTCCATTCTTACACCTTGCGAATTCGCTTTTACATGATAAGGCATATTTTTTCCTCCGTCTAAAACCTCATCATCATTAGGTGGTAAATCACCATAAGTTTCGGGTCTTTCGGTATCTTTAAAAGTTGAAGTGCAAGAAACTGTGGCATATTTCTTAACTATTGGTGCAATGTGTTCTGCAATTAATATTGCTCCTTTCTTAGACCAATGCCCGTCTTTAGGTACTTGACTGATTTCTTTTATGTCTTTAGATGCAATAATAGGTGCAAAATCTATGTATTCAATACCCAATTCGTCAAGGGTAGATTTAATAAAAGGAATACCGTATTTAACAGTAGGTGACGTATTAAGAGATTTACCAACTTCCGCTGCTATTAATACGAATACAAGTTTAGCTCCCGTGCCTTCTACATTTTTCTTTAATTGTATTACCCCATCTTTATAACGTTGCTTCAATTCGCGATAAACGTCATTTTCACCATTTTCTATTAATTTACCCTCATCCGGCACTCTTGAGTAAAGATGATTGAGTTCGTCAATTTTCTTTTGGTCAATTTCCGATTGTTTTTCCTGTGCAACTTCTTTCGCACTCATTGCAGGTGCCGGTTTGTCGCCTGCACCGCCACCACAACTATTAAAGAATGGAGCAGACGCTAATAATAATCCTGTTAAAATTAATTTTGATCTCATGTTCTGTTTTTATTAAAATTTAAAATAATAATACTCTGCTAGGTTCATTTTTTTACAAAATAAATAAATAGAAATTGAAACTAATAAATATAAAACAACTTTTATTGATATATTTATTGTGTTAATGTAAATTTCGCCATTTTTTGCACTAGATAATTTATTTGTTATACCCCATTGTTGCATATCTAAGGTATAAGTTCCTTTTTTTTGTATGAACTCAATGATAATAAGCGGCAAGCACCAAACAAAGGTTTTCAATAAAAGTTGTAAAGGAGCCTCCAATAATTTAGGAGAACAAATGCGACCTAAAATAGCTAAAGCATCTGTAGTATTATTTGCTCTGAAAAAAGTCCAGGTAAAAAGTAAAAATATTAATACATAAAATTTACTTATTGAATTATTTATAAATACAGGTACTTTACTATATATTTTCTTACGTTTCTTTTTAGTAAAATGTTCAATAATAACAGCTAAACCATGCAAAACACCAAATACTAAATATTTCCAATTGGCACCGTGCCAAATACCGGCAAAAGAAAACGTTAGAAAAAGACCTAAAAAGACCGCAAAAGTACTCCAGTTCCTAAATTTAATAACTATTGGATTGAAAATATGTGTATTAAACCAAGTGGACATAGAAATATGCCATCTCCGCCAAAATTCTGTAATGCTTTTGCTGTAAAAAGGCTTATCAAAATTATTTATTATTTCTATTCCCAATAGGCGAGCCAATCCTTTTACAATATCGGAATAACCCGAAAAATCGGCATATAGGTAGAGTCCAAATAGAGCAACACCTAAAATTAAAGTACTTCCGTTTAAATCAGCATACTGGTCAAAACAATATTTAACCATATTATTAATATTGTCTGCAACCACCATTTTCTTAAATAAGCCCCAAAGTATTTCACCAATAGCTTGGTCGGTACTTTTTATAGATAAAGTTGGTTTTTTACTAAATTGTGGTAAAATAGTTGATGCGGTAGGTATAGGCCCGATAAGCAAGTGAGGAAAAAAGCTAATGTATGTTGCATAGCTTATATAGTTTTTTTCTATTGGTATTCTCTCATTTGCTAAGTCAACTAAATACCCTATACAAGAAAAAGAATAAAAACTTATGCCCACCGGTGCTAATAAATGGAATGCACTTGCTTGCCATTGTTGCAAACCGGGAATATCGCCTAAAATTAAACCACTATACCTTAAATAGACTAAACCGAATATTAAAAAAGTACAACCTATTGTTTTTAAGAATTGTTTTGAGAAATGTGTTTTGGAAAGATTAATTAAGATACCTATTAGATAACTGAATGTAATTAATACTAATAAATACATTACAAATAAATAATGAAATGTTTTATCTAATATTAAAATGTTATCAATGCCATTGAGGCTAATATGTAATGGCAAGTTTATTATTTGATGGAAGTTAATAGAATCATCAAAATTATGACCATCACTTACGCCCATGCCTGGAAAAGTAGAATAAAAATAGATGGAACCTAATAAGAGAAATATATTTCTAATATTATTGTTTTTATGAAATAACCAATAAAAAATAAATAGTATTGCAAAGAATATTGCAAATTCATAAGAATTAAAAACCATGCTTTGAAAAAATGTACGGGCAATAATACAGATTATTCCCTTATTTTAATAGGTTTTTTAAAAGCTTTATAAAAGAATAATGATAGCAGTAGGTAATATTATTTACTTTTGAGTTTTATAAGGTTGAAAAATATAAAATTATAGTATTAATAAAATATAACAGTATATGAAAGATTTTAAAAATGCCATTATTGAATGTGTCCCTAACTTTAGTGAAGGGTGCAACATGGATATTATTAAACAAATTACAAACGAGATAGAGCAAGTAGAAGGGGTAAAACTATTAGATGTTGACCCCGGTAAAGCAACCAATCGCACAGTAGTTACTTTTGTAGGTAATCCGGTTGCAGTTGTAGAAGCTGCATGTAGGGCAATAAAAAAAGCAGGTGAGCTTATTGATATGAATCATCATAAAGGGGAACACCCTCGTATGGGAGCTACTGATGTTTGTCCTTTAATTCCTGTATCCGGCATTACAATGGAAGAAACTGTGGAATTTGCAAAGTTATTAGGAAAGCGTGTAGCAGACGAAACAGGAATTCCTGTTTATTTATATGAATATGCGGCACAGGCTGACTATAGAAAAAACCTTGCAGATATAAGAAGTGGTGAATATGAAGGACTTGCAGGAAAAATAATAAAACCGGAATGGAAACCGGATTATGGAAATGCAGTTTTTAATAGCCGGAGTGGTGCTACTGTAATTGGAGCAAGAGACTTTCTGATTGCATATAATATTAATTTAAACACTACGTCAACAAGGCGAGCGAATTCTGTTGCTTTTGATATTAGGGAAAAAGGAAGACAAAAGAAAGACGAGAAAGGCAAAACCGTAAAAAATGAAAAAGGAGAGGTAATTTGGGAACCGGGTTTGTTAAAATGCGTAAAAGCAATTGGTTGGTATATTGAAGAATATGGTATTGCTCAAGTCTCGGTTAATTTAACAAATCAAGAAATAACTCCTTTACATGTTTTATTTGATACTGCTTGCCAAAGAGCTAATGCGAGAGGTATGCGTGTTACAGGTAGTGAATTAGTTGGGTTAGTGCCACTAAATGCTTTATTGGAGGCAGGCAAATATTTTCTTTGCAAACAACAAAGAAGCATTGGTGTTAGTGATGTTGAATTAATAAAAATTGCTGTAAAATCGTTAGGTTTAGATGAATTAACTCCATTTGACCCTCAGAAAAAAATTATTGAATATTGTATATTAAATAATAAAAGCAAAAAGCTGATAGACTTGTCAATCTGTTCTTTTGCTGAAGAAACTGCAAGCGAATCGCCTGCTCCCGGTGGTGGTTCTATTGCAGCATATTGTGGTGCTTTAGCGGCGGCATTAGGTACGATGGTTGCTAATTTATCCTCTCATAAAAAAGGGTGGGATAGTCGTTGGGAAGAATTCTCTAACCATGCAGTAGTAGGACAAAAACTAATGAAAGAATTATTGTCTTTAGTTGATGAAGATACGAATGCTTTCAATATGATTATGGCTGCGTTTGGCTTACCAAAAGGGAATGATGCAGAAAAAGCAGCACGTACTGTCGCAATTCAAACAGCTACAATTAATGCAATAAAAATACCATTTAGAACAATGGAGCTTGCATTTAATTCTTTTAACTTGCTAAAAGCAATGGCAGAAACAGGAAACCCAAACAGTGTGAGTGATGCCGGTGTTGGTGCATTATGTGCAAGGGCTGCCGTAAAAGGTGCTTACTTAAATGTGAAAATTAATGCACAAGATTTAAAAAATCACTTAGAAGTGATGCCAATAGTTGAAAAAGCCGAAGAAATGAGCCAAAATGCAGATGCCTTAGAAAAGGAAATCTGGAATATTGTTTTAGGTAAAATGAAATAATTGCAATATTGAATGTGATATTAATTTTTGTACAAATCACTTGTTTGGTGTAGTTTTGATGCTTAGGTGTCAACATGGCAGTTGAAAAAAAATTGCATAGATTTTGTATATTCATTTAATTACAAAAAATGCTATTGTTTATTAAATTTTAGCTATTTTGCCTTTACTAATTATAAAGTATTTTTTTTTGTATTTTAACAATAATAAAAATGATAGAATTTTTTTCAAAAATTTTTGGAGGTAGTAAATCAGATAAAGATGTAAAAGTTTTGAGACCCATTGTAACGGAGATAAATGGATTTTATGATGAATATAAGAATTTATCTAATGATGAATTAAGAAATAAAACACAAGAATTTCGTCAACGTATTAATCAATATCTTATAGATATAGTAACTGAAATAAATGACAAGAAAGCCGAGTCGGAAACACATTCAGCCGAAGAAATACAATTAAGGGAAGCTCTTTATAATGATATTGACAAACTTATAAAAAAGAAAGATGAAAAATTAGAAGAAATACTTCGAAATATTCTTCCTGAGGCTTTTGCAGTGGTAAAAGAAACAGCAAGAAGGTTTAAAGAAAATACCGAATTAGTATCTCTTGCAACCGACTTAGACAGAGAATTTGCCTTAGAAAAAAATTATATTAGAATTGAAGGAGAGCATTCTATTTTTCAAAATTCTTGGGAAGCTGCCGGTAATTTAGTAACTTGGAATATGTTGCACTACGATGTGCAATTAATAGGCGGTATGGTACTGCATGACGGTAAAATTGCAGAAATGGCAACCGGTGAAGGTAAAACATTGGTGTCAACCCTTCCTGCATACCTTAATGCTTTGGCTGGCGAAGGCGTGCATATTGTAACTGTTAATGATTACCTTGCAAGAAGAGACCAAGAATGGAATGGTACCATATTTGAATGGTTGGGGTTGCGAGTAGATTGTATTGATAAACATGAACCCAACTCTAACGAACGTAGGTTGGCTTATTTGGCAGATATTACGTATGGTACCAATAATGAGTTTGGTTTTGACTATCTAAGAGATAATATGGTGCATCACCCAAGTGAAATGGTGCAACGTAAGCACCATTTTGCAATGGTTGATGAGGTGGATAGTGTATTAATTGATGATGCAAGAACTCCTTTAATTATTTCAGGTCCTATACCGAAAGGAGACGAACAACAGTATCATATTTTAAAGCCAAGAATTGAACGCTTGCTCGAAGCTCAACGTAAAATAATAAACCAAAGTCTTACTGAAGCTAAAAAACTAATTTCAGCAGGTAAAATTGATAAAGATACCGGCGGGCTGTATTTATACAGGGCTTATAGAGGATTACCCAAAAACAGTGCATTAATAAAATTTTTAAGTGAGGAAGGGAATAAGCAAATTTTACAAAAATCTGAAAACTATTATATTGGTGAACAGATGCGTAATATGCCTGTAATTGATGTTGAACTTTATTTCGCTATTGATGAGAAAAATAATAGTGTAGATTTAACAGAAAAAGGTATTTCGTTAATGACAGGTGCTGCCGAAGACCCCAACTTTTTTATTTTACCTGATATAGGCAGCGAACTTGCAGATATAGAAAAACACGATTTTCAGCAAGAAGAAAAATTACAGAAAAAAGATGCAGTAATACAAGATTATGCAATTAAAGCAGACAGAATACATTCCGTACAACAATTATTAAAAGCCTATACTTTATTTGATAAAGATGTGGAATATGTAGTAATGGACGGTAAAGTGAAAATTGTAGATGAGCAAACAGGTCGTATTTTAGAAGGTAGAAGATATAGTGATGGTTTGCATCAAGCAATTGAAGCAAAAGAAAATGTACAAGTTGAAGCCGCAACACAGACGTTTGCTACTGTTACATTGCAAAACTATTTCAGAATGTATCATAAGCTTGCCGGCATGACCGGTACGGCTGAAACAGAGGCAGGTGAATTTTGGCAAATATATAAATTAGATGTTGTTACAATACCTACCAATGTACCTGTAATAAGAAAAGACCAGCAAGACTTGGTTTATAAAACAAAAAGAGAAAAATACAAAGCTGTAATCGATGAAATTGAAGCATTAAGAGCAGTAGGTCGTCCGGTACTTGTTGGTACAACCTCAGTTGAAGTTTCTGAATTGCTTAGTCGTATGTTACAGCAAAAGAAGATACCACATAATGTACTAAATGCAAAGCACCATGAAAAAGAAGCACAGATAGTAGCAGAGGCAGGTTTGTCCGGTGCTATTACAATTGCTACGAATATGGCAGGTAGGGGAACCGATATTAAATTAGTTCCGGAAGTAAAAGTAGCAGGTGGTTTAGCTATTGTAGGTACTGAACGCCATGAAAGCCGAAGAGTGGATAGACAGTTAAGAGGCCGTGCCGGAAGACAAGGAGACCCGGGAACATCAGAATTTTTTGTTTCGTTAGAAGATGATTTAATGCGTTTATTCGGGTCTGAAAGAATAGCTTCTCTAATGGACAAAATGGGACACAAAGATGGTGAAGTGTTGCAACACAGCATGATTTCAAAATCTATAGAACGTGCCCAAAGGAAAGTAGAAGAAAATAACTTCGGTACGCGTAAAAATTTGTTGGAATATGATGACGTTATGAATTCTCAGCGTGATGTTATTTATAAACGCCGTCGCCATGCATTATTCGGAGAAAGATTATCAATTGATTTGGACAATGCAATGTTTTCTGTTTGTACAGGTTTTGCAGAACAGTTTGCAGGTAAAAATGATATGGAAGGGTTCAAATTAGAAGTTATGAAACATCTGATAATTGAGCCGGAAGTAAGTGAAGAGGTATATAATAAAGGTGATATAAATGTAATTGGCAATGAATTGTATCACCAAGTAAAAGAATTTTATGCACGAAAAATGCATCATTTAAGAGAAACAATGTTGCCAACATTAAAACAAGTATTTAAAGAAAATGGCGATAAAATTGAAAATATAGTTGTACCGTTTACCGATGGTATGCGAGGTATGCAAATCTATGTTCCTTTGCTTGAAGCAGTGGAACAAGAGGCTTACCCGGTTATTACTTCTCTTGAAAAAAATATTACATTATCAATAATAGACGATGCTTGGAAAAATCATTTAAGAGTAATGGATGATTTAAGAACGTCTGTCAGAATGGCATCTTATGAACAAAAAGACCCATTGTTAATTTATAAATTTGAAGCCTTTAATCAATTTAAAGAAATGATTATAAACACGAATCGTGATATTATTTCTTTCTTATTGAGAGCGGGTATTCCGGTACAAGATGCAGAGCCACAGGTAGCACGCCGCCCCGAACCACCAACAGATATGAGCAGAATGAAAATGAATAAAGCTCAAATAGATGCGAGGGGGCAAAATTATGCTGCCGATGAAGAAGATTATTATACAGACCCGGTACAAGAAGCAAACGTTGCAAAAAGAGTTCCGGTACAGGCAGCCCCAAAAATAGGACGTAATGATTTGTGCCCTTGCGGAAGTGGTAAAAAGTATAAAAATTGTCATGGAAAATAACAATTAAATACGTATTATTAAATAAAAAAAACGAGAGTGTTTAAACCTCGTTTTTTTTATTTAATACAAAAGAGGAATTTACAAAAAAGGTAACAAACTTTCTGTACTGTACTTTATTTCTTCTAAATACAAACCATGTCCCGGAACATTAAAATAGGCTTTAGTGCAGTTTTTTGCTTCTATTATTTTTTTAAATTCATCAATTGAGCCTTTCCCTCTTGCCATTTGTATTTGTGTTCCTACTAAGCCTCTAACCATACCTCTTAAAAATCGGTTTGCTTCTACAATATAATTCAATTCATCATCTATATGCTCCCAATACGAATTGAAAATACTACACATAAATGTTTTGGCTTGAGTATTTCGTTTGGAGAAGCTTTCGAAATTTTTGTATTCAGGTATAAGTCTTGCAAGTTCATTAAGCATATTTTTATCCATTTTTAATGGAAAATAATAAGCTCTATTTGTTAAAAAAGGATTTTTCTTTGTATAAATTCTGTATCTGTATCGCCTGCTAATGGCATCGAAACGTACATTAAAATCTGAATTAACTGCAATAGATATTTTTTTAAAAGCAATGCCGGAAGGTAGTATTGCATTACATTTATATAAAAAATCCGGGTTAAGTATTATTTCTGAGTCAAAGTGATAATAATTACAATATGCATGTACCCCTTCATCAGTTCTACTTGCCCCATAACTTATAATTGGGGTTTGTAATAATATAGTAAGTGTATTATTTATGTATAGTTGTATTGTTGGTGTTTCACCTTGTAATTGCGAACCATGAAACAATGTACCATCGTACATAACTTCTATTACATAACGTGCCATATTGGGTTATAAAATACAAATACTATCTATTTTTACATTTGTAAATTAATGTTTTTTATCAAAAAGAATATAGGTGAAAATTATTTAATTGAATTTCTTAAATTTGATAACATATTTTCAGTCATTTTATCTAAATCAAATTCAGGATTCCATTTCCAGTCATTGCGAGCCAAAGTATCATCAATACTTTTAGGCCAAGAGTCTGCAATTTGTTGGCGGAAATCGGGAGTATAATCTATACTAAATTCAGGTATGTGCTTTTTTATAGTATTAGCAATTTCTTTTGGCGAAAAGCTCATTGCTGAAATATTATATGCCATTCTTGTAGATAATGTTTCTGCTGAAACCTGCATTAGTTCTATGGTAGCACGTATGGCATCGTCCATATACATCATAGGTAAATAAGTGTTTTCGGATAGAAAACAGGTGTAATGTTTGTTTTTTAGTGCTTCGTGGTATATTTCAACTGCATAATCAGTTGTGCCACCACCAGGTGCCGATTTCCAACTTATAAGACCCGGATAACGTAAACTACGAACATCTAACCCCCAACGTTGGTTATAATATTGGCACCATAATTCACCAGCATATTTACTAATACCATATACTGTTTTTGGTTCTATTATTGTTTTTTGCTGTGTTTGTTCTTTAGGAGTAGAAGTACCAAAAACCGCTATTGAACTTGGCCAATAAACACGGTCTAATTTTTCCTGAAGGCTAATATCTAATATTTGCAACATGCTTTGCATGTTAATGTCCCAAGCAAGTTTAGGATTTTTTTCTCCGGTTGCTGACAATAGTGCTGCAAGTAAATATATTTGAGTAATATTTTCTTTTTTTACAATACTAAGTGTAGCATCACCATCCATAACGTTTAGCTGGTAATAGGGTCCATTATCTTTTAATAAATGATGCGGCTCTTTAATGTCTGCGGCAATAACATTATTATTACCATAAATTTTCCTTAGTGCTAAAGTAAGCTCAACACCAATCTGTCCGCAGGCTCCTATTATTAATATTTTATCTTGTTTCATTTTTTATAATATGAAATATTCTATATTGCTATTAATTTTTATCTGTATGAATTACGTAATTGTTCAAAAAAGCGGTCAAATAAGTATCTTGAGTCATGTGTTCCGGGGGTTGCTTCCGGATGAAATTGAACTGAATTAGCAGGTAGGTATTTCAATCTGATACCTTCTATAGAGCCATCGTTAAGATTAATATGTGTAATTTCAATTTGGTCATTTTTATTTACAGCATCAGTATCAATAGCGAAACCATGATTTTGGGTTGTTATTTCTGCTTTCCCACTTAGCACATTTAATACGGGATGATTTAAGCCTCTATGACCATAATGCATCTTGAAAGTTGGGATTCCCGATGCTCTTGCTAATAGCTGATGTCCTAAACAAATGCCAAATAAGGGTTTCTTAGTTTGTAGTAGTAATTTTACAATATGAACCGCATAATCCATTGATGCCGGGTCGCCGGGTCCATTTGATAAAAAAAATCCTTTAGGATTAAAATCTATTAGTTCAACAATATTACATTTTGCCGGAAAAACTTTTAGATAAGCCCCTCTGTCTGTAAGGCATTTTAAAATATTTCTCTTTACTCCATAATCAATTACTGCAATACGGATTGGTGAATCGGGGTTACCCAAAAAATAGGCATCTTTTGTTGTAACTTTAGATGAAAGTTCCAATCCTTCCATATTCGGAATTTTTTCAAGCTCAGCTTGCAAATCCTTTATATCATCATATTCTGTAGAAACAATGGCATTCATAGCGCCTTTACTTCTTATGTGACGCACTAAAAACCGGGTATCTATATCGTAGATAGCAACGATATTATTTTCAATTAAATAGTTTTCAATGTTATTATTAGCAGTCATTCTAGAATAACGATTTGAAATATTTTTGCATACCAAAGCATTTATTTTCACAGAATCACTTTCCACATCTTCCGTTTTCACACCATAATTGCCAATATATGCATTATTCATTATCAAAACCTGCCCCGTATAACTTGGGTCGGTAAAAACTTCTTGATAACCGGTCATCCCGGTATTAAAACAAAGTTCACCGCCAGATGTCCCCTTTACACCAAAAGATTTTCCTTTAAGTAAAGTTCCATCTTGTAGTAGGAGCCAAGCTGTGGTATTAGAATTATTTATAGCCATTTTATAATAACAAATCGTGCAAATGTAGCTAAAATTATTGCGTTAGTTTCCTATTTTTTTAAGGTAAATAGCAAATTAAATCTTTATTGTTGTTATGTATTATCTCACAGTTGATGTTTAAAAAAATTAACATAGCATCAATAGCCTTGCATTACAATATTATGCGTGTAGCTAAATAATTATTTTACTTTTTTAATCATTGATAGAGGTGTAATTATTTCTTACCTTGCAACCTTTTAGCAATAAAGTATATGGCAAATTACAGCAACTTACGGGCTATGCGGGCTATGACAAAAGCTAGCTTACAGTCAATTATGAAAAGCCCATCGGCAATAATATTTACAGTAGCTTTTCCATTAATATTTATTTTGGTATTCGGATTTCTTGGGAAGGGGGGGGATTTTAATTTTTCAGTAGTAGATGCTCCCGGTTGCGATACAACAAGCCAAGTATATAAGATGCTACATACAATACCTGTTTTAAAATGGGTTAAGGTAAGAGATTCTGCATCTCTTGTTCAAATACTAAAAAAAGGAGATGTTATAGCTACAATTAGTGTTAAAAATAATAATAATGCAGAGCCAAAAAGTTCTATTTATATAAACTATGTTGCAAATCAAGAACTTAAAACACAGCAACTTAGGGAAGTTATAGAGTCTATTATGCTCAAAATGGACCCCATCATATCAAGCAGAAAAAAGGAACTGATTGATATTGAGATGAAAGCACTAACAAGTGCAGGTGAATACAAAAAAATTGATTTTATATTGCCCGGGCAGCTTAGTTTTTCATTATTGGCATCAGGTGTATTTGGTACTGCATTTGTTTTTTTTAATTTAAGACAAACTTTAGTGTTAAAAAGATTTTTTGCAACTCCTGTTCGTAGAGAAATGATTGTAATTAGTGAAGGTATTTCTAGAATGTTATTCCAAATTTTAGGTGCAATAGTCATTATTTGTGTTGGGCATTATGTGTTTGGGTTCACTTTGCGACATGATTTATTTACATTTTTTCAAATGTTGATATTATGCTGTCTTGGTTTATTTATTTTTATGGGCTTTGGTTTTATTATAAGTGGTGTTGCAAAAACAGAGTCCGCAATTCCGCCTTTATCAAATATCATTACAATGCCACAGTTTTTATTGGCAGGTACTTTTTTTCCAATAGAAAATTTTCCGGCTTGGCTGCAACCTTTTTGCCGTTTTTTGCCGCTATCATATCTTAACGATGCACTTCGTCTTGTTTCTTTTGATGGCTTTTCGCTTTGGGATGTAAGAATAGATGTTTTGGTATTATTAATTTGGGGTTTTGTTGTGTACTTTATTGCCGGTAAAACCTTTAAATGGGAATAATTTTAGTTCAATCCATTTTTATTTATTATTTATAAACAAATTTTTGTGCAAGAATTTGTTATCTTGAATTACTGAATATCTATTTCTAATGTCTCAATTAATTATATATACAGATGGTGCTGCGCGTGGCAACCCGGGCAGGGGTGGTTATGGAGCTGTGTTAATGTGGGGTACTGCAATTAAAGAAATATCGCAAGGCTACAAACATACTACAAATAACCGTATGGAGTTAATGGCAGTAATTGCTGCTTTAGAGCTTTTAAAAAGAGAAAAACTGGAGGTGACTATTTATACGGATTCAGCCTATATTGTAAATTCAGTTGAAAAAAAATGGTTGCATGGTTGGATAAAAACCGGATTTAAAGGAAAGAAAAACAAAGATTTATGGCTTCGTTTTTGGGAATTTTATAAAAATAATTCTATAAAATTTATTTGGGTAAAGGGTCATGCTGATAATAAATGGAATAATCGATGCGACATACTTGCAACTGAAGCTGCTGATGGAAAAAATCTATTAGATGATTATGGTTATGATGGATGATATATCCATTTTTTATTATAATAAAAAATGGAATTTATTTTTCTAATTCATTTTTGTACTTTGTAGCATATTTAAAATCAAAAATGGTTAATGGGTGAATTTAAAAAATATGCATTAATTGTTGCCGGTGGTAAAGGACTGAGAATGGGTGGAGATGTACCAAAACAGTTTCAAATATTAAATGGCAAACCGGTATTAAGTTATTCAATTCTATCTTTTCTAGAGGCTATACCTGATATTTCTATTATTCTTGTATTGCCAAAAGTTGATATGGGTTATGATGTTTTGAAATCGGTGATAAAAAATTATAAAGAAAAATTTGATATTAAATTAATTCAGGGTGGAGAAACACGGTTTAATAGTGTTAAAAACGGCTTGAATACAGTTTATAACGATGGTATTGTTTTTATACATGACGGGGCAAGACCTTTGGTATCTAAAGAATTGATACATAGGTGTTTTGAGCAAGCTTTGGAATGGGGTAGTGCTATACCTGCAATAAAAGTAAGTGATAGTATTCGTATTATTGAAGAGAATAATACCAAACCGGTTAATAGAGATAATTTATGTATAATACAAACCCCCCAAACTTTTAGAACCGAGTTAATATTACCTGCTTTTGAAACTGAATATAGTGCTGAATTTACAGATGATGCCACTGTGGTAGAAGCATTTGGCAGAAAAGTATATTTGATAGAAGGTGAGAAAAGAAATATTAAAATTACTACCCCTGATGATATGATAATTGCCTCTGCTTATTTGCAAAAGTTGAAGAGCTAATACAAATTAAGTATATTTATTGAATATTTATTTGCCTAATTTTATTAATTCATCAAAGGATAATTCTGCATCCTTTAGTATTTGTTTCAATAATTAAAATAGCAAGATATTTTAATCTATTAAATATTGACATTTGTGTCGCCTAATTCAGCAGCTTTCTTTTTATTTGCGAGTATTTCTCTTGCAGAGACATGTTTAATTTCGCCGTTTACACTAATGACTGCCGTTTCGTTATTGGCTGCTTTTTGTTCATAGAGCGTTTAAATTGCTAGTTTCAATCCAAACGCTACTTTTCTAAAAAAGTCATTATTTTTTTCTGTAAACATTATTTTGTTTGATTTTATAAGGTAATACAAATGTACTTAAAATATGGATAGTTATATTGTTAAATAAGTCCATGTTATTCAAATTTAATTGTACTTGTTTACGTTCTTTTATTTTACCTTAACTTTGCACAAAAGCCTTTAATTTTTGAAAATACACACTGTGGGTTTAATGAAACAATATGGTAAACGTATTGTTGTTAATAATGTATCTTTTGAGGTTCATCAGGGTGAAATTGTAGGTTTATTGGGACCGAATGGTGCCGGTAAAACTACTTCTTTTTATATGGTTGTTGGTTTGGTAAAGCCGGATAATGGTGAGGTTTATCTAGATGGTGAAAATATTACGAAACTGCCTATGTATAAACGTGCACAGATGGGTATCGGTTATTTGCCACAAGAAGCCTCTATTTTTCGTAAGTTGTCGGTTGAAGACAATATTTCGGCCGTTTTGGAAATGACAAAACTGAGCCGAAGGGAACAAAAAAATAAATTGGAGCTTTTGTTAGATGAATTCAGGCTGACCCATGTACGCAAAAGCAATGGAGATGTGCTGAGTGGCGGAGAAAGAAGGCGAACAGAAATAGCCCGCGCTTTAGCCGTTGACCCTAAATTTATTTTGCTTGATGAGCCTTTTGCAGGTATAGACCCAATTGCAGTTGAAGATATACAGCAAATTGTAGATAAGCTTAGGTATAAAAATATAGGTATTTTAATTACCGACCATAATGTACAAGAAACACTTTCTATTACAGACAGAGCCTATTTACTTTTTGAGGGCAAAATATTAAAAGCCGGTACTGCGGAAGAGTTAGCCGAAGATGAACAGGTGCGGAGGGTCTATTTGGGGCAGAATTTTGTACTTAGAAGAAAAAATTTAGTGAATTAGTAAAGCCCGTTATTTTTATTTAGAAATTTAGGTATCTACAAACAAATATTATTTTTATATTTTTATCAATTAACTATACAAATTAAAATATGAGTATAATAAGTCCTGCATTTAAAGGTTATATAAAGTTAAGACAGAGTGCAATAGATAATTTTATGCATAACCCAATAGATACTCAACAACAGGTATTTAATCAATTAATAGGGTCGGCACAGTTTACGGAATACGGAAAAAAACATAATTTTGAACATATAAACAGTATTGCAGATTTTAAAAAGAATGTACCCATAAACGACTATGAAACTTTAAAACCTTATATTCAGCGTATTCTGGAAGGCAATCAAAATATTTTATGGCCATCGCCTATTACTTGGTTTGCAAAATCGAGTGGCACAACGAGCGACAAAAGTAAATTTATTCCTGTAAGCAAAGAGTCGCTTGAAGATACCCATTACCGGAGTGGCAGAGATGCATTGGCATTATATTTGCGTCAGCATCCTTATTCTTATGTTACATCGGGCAAGTGCCTTGTATTAGGTGGCACGCACCAGGTAAATCAGCTGAATGCAGCTTCTTTTTTTGGTGATATTTCTGCTGTTATGTTACAAAATATGCCACTTGCCGTAAAGATTTTTCGCACCCCGGAACTTTCAATCGCATTAATGAAAGAATGGGAAGCAAAAATTGAATTAATGGCACACAGTACTATTGAGGAAAATGTAACCTATATAGCAGGTGTTCCTACTTGGACCATTGTATTAATAAAAAGAATTTTTGAGATAACGGGTACAAATAATTTATTGGATATATGGCCTAATCTGGAATTATATATACATGGTGGTGTTAATTTTATGCCTTATCGCCGTCAGTTCGAGCAGTTTATACCTACACCTAATATGCATTATAGAGAAAGTTATAATGCATCGGAAGGTTTTTTTGCCGCACAAGACAGAGAGGATGAAGAAGGGATGCTTTTGTTTTTGAATCATGGTATTTTTTATGAATTTATGCCCGTAAGTGAATATGGGTCCGAAAATGCACGTACATTAACTTTGAAGGAAGTAGAATTATATAAAAACTATGCCATAATTATAAGCACAAATGGCGGCTTATGGCGTTATACGGTTGGCGATACGGTTCAATTTACATCTTTAGCCCCTTTTAGAATTAAAGTTACCGGCA
This sequence comes from uncultured Bacteroidota bacterium, assembly GCA_903929195.1. Taxonomy (GTDB): domain Bacteria; phylum Bacteroidota; class Bacteroidia; order Chitinophagales; family Chitinophagaceae; genus CAIYTT01. The sequence goes on along the minus strand of CAIYTT010000045.1, from coordinate 4,694 downwards.
GATTAAAACATTTCATTAATGCATTTGGCGAAGAAGTAATTGTTGACAACACCGACAATGCAATTGCAATTGCATGTGCCGAAACCGGAGCGGTAGTAGTAGATTATTCAGCAGCACCGGTATATATGACAGGTGAAACAAATGGAGCCCATGAATGGATTATTGAATTTGATTACTTACCGGTATCATTAGAGGAATTTACTGTTTTATTAGATAAATCGTTACAGGCGGTAAATTCTGATTACGAGGCAAAGCGTAGCAAAGACATAGCTTTGCGAATGCCAATAGTACATGCAATGCCCAAAGACGGCTTTAAGAAATGGCTTAAAGATAAAGGTAAATTGGGTGGGCAGCATAAAGTACCGCGTCTAAATAATGAAAGAACGAATCTGGAGGAAATGTTGGCATATTTGTAGAGAAGTAATATGTATTTTTATTATAAAATATTTTATTACCGAATATAATTTAGTTTTTTGAAGGCTAATATGACGGATTCTCTAAAAATAATATATGACTGTAGTTCTTTTAAACTATTTAAAGAAATATTTTGTCCTATAGGTTGGTATAAATCACTGATTGTAATTTTATGTATTTTATTTGGTATATCTCTCTGAGCAATATTTATTGCATTTTCAATTGTTTCTTTTGGGTCAGCAATGCCTTCAGGAGGTTTGGCAATATTTAATTCTATATCTGTTTTTGTTGTGTTTATTTCTTCTTTTAATAATTCTTTATCTGCTAGCATCCATGCTTCCGACATGTGTATTGGAATGATTGGTACAATATTTTTACATATATTATTTTCAATAGCATTAATAGCATTTAACGTAGGAATAATTTTATTTTGTAACATAAAATCATTTGTATTAGCATCGGCATCAGTATGAATACAAAGAATTTGTATGCCAGTATCAAATGCTTTTTTTGCTAATAATTTTGTTTTCTCTATAAATCCAATATTATTTGATGGTACAGTGATATAATTTACTGGATACACATCAATGTCTTGAGGACATTCAAGTGCAATTTCTTCAAAGGTTTTTTGTATAATACTTTCTAAAAATCTCTTATCGGTTGTTCCTTCGCAATTAAAACCAAAAATAAGTATATTGCTCATTTGTATATATTGAATTTATTCTTCAAAATCCTTATTTTCTAAATAACTTTTTAAATTTTCAAGCGTCATTTTGATTTCATTCGGTTCGAATTTTATTGTCAATTGGGAATTTCCTTTAATAACTGGCAGCATTTTTGTTATTTGTATATTTTGTTTTTTAGCTCCAATTGTTTTAATTTGAGAAACCATTTGAGATAACCAGACTCGACAAATTTGTTCTTTATTTAATAAGTAAATATCACCAACCAAAACAGGTGAATGTGTATTAATAATTACTTGACGATGAATCTGTTCGTTGGAATTATCAAAACTTGTAGATAAATCAATTAAAATTTCGGCAGTTAGTTTCATTCTTGCAGGATGAACACCATTTTCAGGTTCTTCAAAACATAATACTCCTTTTTGATCTGGGTCGTATAGAAAAACACAGAGTGTAAGTAATCTTAAAGTGCCTTCAGATAAAACACGTGAAGTAAATTCTCTTCCGTCTCTTGTTTTTACTTGAATAATAAATTGTTTGCCTATCTTGTCATCAATAACATTAACACTTACAATATTTGGTAATAAGGAATTTAGTCTTCTAGAAATAGATTTCAGTAAATGGTAATCATTGCTATAGATGCGGTGTAGTGTAGCTGCAAGATTCTCTCCGGTATAAGTTAAATGATCTTTTGATAAATACGAACTTGGCTTCCTTAAATCTTCCGGATTTAAATGTAAAAATCTCCAGCTTTTCATTTCTTCTTTAGCTGCTAATGCATGAGGGAAATCTACAGAATTAACTACTGTGATTATTGCTTGACTAATATTATTAATTGGAAATTCTTTTTTTACACCTCCTTTCCCATCTTGCCTTAAATTAATAATTCCCGGTTTGCTTTCCTCTGCCTCCTCAGTATCTATATAAGCGACTCCACGTTTACCGGTAATTACTTTTGGTCTCCATTTTTCTATCTCTTGTTTAGGTATATAAATACTTATCCATTTATCATCATCATGTCTAATAGGTGATAAATTTTCTTCAATTATATTTAAATCTTGTATTCCGCGTTCATTAATAATTTGTTTTACTTTTATACTATATTTAAGTCTTGTATATTTTAAATTGTTTTCACCACCAAATTTATCTTTAATATTTTTATTTAATAATAATTCAACCTCAAAAAAGATTTCATTTGCACTTGTGCCATTTTCATAATATGTGAATAATTCGCTTGCATCGCCTCGCTGTTCGCTAAATGCTGTTTTTAAATCCATTTCTACTATCCTGCTTAATAAACGTAATGCATCAAACAAATTACTTTTTCCTGAAGCATTTGTTCCGGCAATTACAGTAAGAGGTGCAAATTCCATTTCGAAATTGCTGAAAGTCTTAAAACCATCAATTTTAATTTTGGTAATCATATTTGAACATTATACACACAGAATGTTTCTATGCTTTCTACAAAAAACAAAAATAGTTAAAATAATTGCTGCATTTCTATTAATGAAAATAAGTATTACCATAAAATCAAAATTACTACCTAAATATTCTACTTTTCAAGTACTTTTGGTTTGTAATGTTTGTCAGAATATTAATTATTCTTTATTGTATTTTTTTCTGTTCTCTATTAAATGCTCAAGATAAGCTTGAGCAACTACCGTTTTATAAAATTCCTTTCCATAATTTAAAAGTAAAGAAAGCCAATAGCTTATATACACAGGCAATAAAATTATGGTATGAAAAAGAAAATATTTTAGCATGCAATAAAATGGAGCAGTCCATAAAAAAGAATCCCCTATTTTCTGATGCTTATAGCCAGTTAGGCAGATGGTATTTTGAGAGTCATGAATTTTATAAAGCTTCTGTAATATTTAAAAAAGCATCACAAAATTGCCCTAATGGCAAAAAACAATTTGCACAACCTTATGTACAAAGCTTGCTATATAGCGGTGAAACCAATATGGCATTAGGTATTATTGATGATAATGACCCAACCTATAAGTCGGAATCTTGGGGGCTATTGAGAGAAAAGGCTTATTTTATAAAAAACAGTATTGCAAATGAAGAAAAGCAACTACCTATAAGTTTGGTTAAAGGAATTAATACCCAATTTCCTGAACTTTTTCCGACAGTAACAATAGATACGGATTTATTTTATTTTACTCGCAGAGATAATACCGGAAATGAAGATTTATATATTGCTAAAGCAGATGATAGTTGTGAAGGATGGAAGTCGATACAAAAGATGGGGTCGCCCTTCAATTCACCAAGCATGGAATCTGCACAATTTATTTCTGCCGATGGACATTATTTATTCTTTACCCGGTGCGAAAACAGAAGTGAAAATGGATGGGCTGAAGGTGGTTGTGATTTATTTATGGCATATAGAATTTCTAAAGACAGTTCTTGGTCAATACCTCAGCCATTTGGAGCTACAATAAATACTCCGGCTTATGAAGGTATGCCTACTCTGTCGGCAGATAATAAGGAGCTTTATTTTGTTAGTGACCGTGAAGGTGGGTATGGTGGTTTAGATATATGGATTTCGAAATTTGAGAACGGAATTTGGCAATTACCGGTAAATGCAGGAGGAAATATTAATACAGCAGGTAATGAAACTGCACCTTTTATAAATATCGATAATCAAACTTTGTATTTTTCCAGTAATGGACACATAGGTATGGGTGGTTATGACATATATATGTGTAAAAGAATAAAAGATACCGTATGGAGTAAGCCAAAAAATTTAGGTTCGCCAATAAATACTGTTTATGACGAAATGAGCACAAGTGTTTCTTTGGACGGTAGAAAACTTTTTTTTGCTTCTGATAGGAATGGACCGGCTGGAGATTATGATATTTTTGTTACTCCGATACCTGAGCAAATAAAACCGATACCGGTTAGTTATTTAACAGGCTTTGTATATGATAGTATTACAAAAGATAGGCTAAATTACACATCAATATGTATTATGAATGCATTAACAGGTGATACCCTGTATAAATTTCAAGGTAATAGAGGTGATGCAAGCTTTATAATTACATTACCTATTGACAATACTTATGCTATTAGCACTTTCAGCATAGGACACCAAGATGCTTATGATACTTTTAATTTTGATAAACAGTACGTGAAAGAGCCGATGAAAAAGAATATTGTGATGTTGCCAAGCGATTATAAGGAAATAAAACCTATAAATGACAGCTTGATACTTAGATTACATTTTGGATTAAATAAAATAGAGCTTACTGAAAGAGATAAAATAGCAATACATACTGCTTTAGCACCTTGGATAGAAGAAAAAGGTATTTTATTATCGGTTTATGGTTATACAGATAATACCGGAACGCCCATTTTAAATGAAGAATTATCTTATAAAAGAGCCAATTTAGTTGCAAAGGAAGTAGTTCTTTCAGGGTTTAATGAACTACAAGTACAAGCTAAAGGGTGGGGAGAAGCGAATAATATTGCTGACAATAAAGTTGAAGAGGGAAGAAACAGAAATAGAAGGGTAGAATTGATAATTAAAAGATAAAACATATTATAATTTGAAATAAATTTTTGTTTTATTTTTATAATAAATAAATAATTATT
>CAIYTT010000044.1 GCA_903929195.1 uncultured Bacteroidota bacterium | reverse complement strand
TGCCTTCATATATGGTATTTTAATGTTCAATTTTGTTTGGGTTTGGAGCATCTTGATATTTATATTTAGTGCTGAAAATTTATTTTTTTATAATACCTCTATATTTTATTGATTAAATAGATTTTTATAATAGCATTTTCAATAAATGATTTTCATATATTTGCTATTATATGTAGTACTGCTAATTTATGAAGTTATTTCTTTCTAACAATTTTTTATTTGGAATATTTTTGCTACTTACAATTTGTAATTGCAATAGGTTGCAAGAAAATAATTGTGATGATAAGATTCCATTACAATTACATAAAATGCAAATACAAACCAGATTTTTAGGAGAATGGAAATACTATAATTCAATTTGGTATTCATCTCAAATTGATATTAAAGATAATGGCACTTTCGCTTTTCACGACCATAGTTGCACTGGGCAAAACTATACAAAGGGAGATTGGAAATTGAACGGAGATACCATAGTTTTATCAAGTTATGAATTTTTTAGACAGATTGAAGAAATAAATGATACTGGCATAACATATAAAAAAAATGTAGAAATAGTACCTTTGACAAAAAAAAATAAATACAAATATATATTTACCGGACTAAAAACAGAAAATGTTATAACGAAAATTACAGTTCATAATTATAATGACACTATAAAAATATATTTTGATAAGGTTTTGTTCTACTTAAAAAAAGATACATTATTTTGTTTAGATACAAATATATTAATTAAGGGTTGTAATTTTTATCATTTAAATTAATTATTTATAAAATATTTTTACTAAGTATTTCAACAAATTCTTTCCTATTCATCATATTTGCACCTAAACTTTCAAGATGTGCAGTATAAACTTGGCAATCAATAATAACAACACCACTTTGCATTAATTGATTTATTAAATTAATAAATGCATATTTACTTGCATTACTTACATTACAAAACATACTTTCGCCAAAAAAAACGTTTCCCAACCTTACTCCATATAAGCCGCCAACCAAAACATCATTCTGCCATGTTTCTGCACTATGTGCATAGCCTAATAAATGTAATTCTTTATAGGCATCTGCTACAGTATCAGTAATCCATGTTCCGGGTTGTCCTTTTCTGTATATGTTTTTACAACTATCTATTACATTATTAAATACAGTATTAAATTTATATTCAAAAACGTTACTATTTAATATCCGCTTCATTGATTTACTAATTATTAATTCTTGTGGATATAAAACAAAACGAGGATTAGGAGACCACCATAACGGTATTTGTTCTTCGCTGAACCAAGGGAAAATACCGCTACGGTATGCTAATAATAATCTTTCTACGCTTAAATCGCCACCGGCAGCAAGTAAGCCGTCTTTTTGGGCATTCTCAACAGGTGGAAACCATAGTGTATCATTAAGTATCGGAATAGGCATAATAAAATATCAACTCATTAATCCTCTGTTTTTGTCCATATAGTAGTTCTGCCAAAGAAAGAAAAACCATAATAACCTCTTACATCTAATTTATTATCTTTATACAGTATATTACAACTATATTTTTTCCCATTTTTGGGGTCATAAATAGTGCCTTCAACGTATTCATTTGTTCCTTTTTTTTGGAAATCATTTAATATCATTAAACCTATAATAGGGTCATTATGCCTTTTTTTATCCGGATTATGAATATCTATTTTGACCTTACCGTCACGCAGGGGTTCTTTTAACCAAACAATTTTGCCGTAAAATTTTCCATTAGTAGATTTATAGACCTGTATTTTTGCAGTTTTCTCCTCATTATACCATAATCTCTCTATTTGGTCTGGCTGTGCAATTATTTTATTGGATATGGTTAGCATCAAAAACAATGAAATAACAACCAATTGTAGATATTTATGACTCATAAATAAATTTTTATAGTTATTGCAATATTTTCTAATTTACTAATTAAAGTCTTTAATACTGCCAACACCTGAAATATCTTGAGATATTATTGGATGTCCCTTGTATCTTATAGAACCGGCACCGCTAATATTTATATTCAATTTCTTATTAGCTGTAATTTCGCCTTTCCCTGCACCGGATAACCCTATATAAACCGTATCTGCTTGAAGTTTAAATGCCTCAATTTTACCTGCGCCACTTATTTCATATTTTACATTATTTACTATACCATTGTTTATTTCAATTTTACCTGCACCGGATACATCTGCAGAAAGTAAATTAACACTAATATCTTCAATTGTTACTTTTCCGGCACCCGAAATATCTAATTTAAACTCATTACCAACTACCTTACCTTTTATTTCTGCCGTAGGTGCCCCCTCTAAAGATAATGCCTGTAATACGGGTAAGGTAAGCGTAGCTGTAATCGCTTCATTATTATCAATAATCCAAGACCCATCAAGGTCGCAATACACTATAAGCGAGTTATTTTCAATTCTTGTTTTTATATGTTTTACAATGTTTTCATAGCCACTAATTGTTATTGAAGGTTTTGCATCCGGCTGAACCACAATAACCGTTTTTATATTTGTAGATAAATTTATTGCATTATACACATTAACTTCTGGGCTAATTGTAGTTTTTGGACCTTCGCCATGTAAAACATTTATACGGCAAGAAGAACCTATAGAAATAAATAAGGCAAAACAAAAAAACAAAACCATTTTTTTTAACATAATATCTCTTTAAGAGTTATTTTTATTAGTTTTCCACCAAATAAAACCCAATGTACCCATAATTACCAAGGGTAGAAATGCCAAATAGATTATACCTCCATTTAAACCTTTAGCACCATTTTTATCTAAACCATTAGCTGCTGTCTGCGAACAAACTGAACAACCTTGTCCTTCAATATTTGTATTTATAGTAAATAAAACCGCAATAATTAATAATAACTTTTTCACAGAATAAAATTATTAAAAAATAATTAATTGAACAAATTTAATTATTGCAAAAATTCAAACTTAATAAACTCTATAAGACTATATATGCGGAATATAATATGGGGAAATCATAAAATATACCAATACCCCTGTTATACTAATGTAAAGCCATAAAGGCCATGTAATTTTAGACAATTTTTTATGTTTATCATATTCGCCCGTTAAAGCTCTGTATGCTGTAAACAAGATAAATGGCAAAATAACTGCTGCTAATATTATATGTGATGCAAGAATAACATAATAGACATATCTCAATGTCCCTTCACCTCCATATTTTGTATCTCCAGCAAGCAAATGGTGTGCTATATAAGATACTAAAAATAGTATTGAAAGTACTATTGCAAACATCATAATTTTTTTATGCAATACATACTTTTTATTTTTTGCTGCATATAAACCTCCTACTAACAAAATAGCCACGGTTGAATTTATTATTGCATTAAATAAAGCAAAAATATGTACGTTAAACCCTAAATCTAATTTTAATTGGTATTTTGATAATACAACAACAACAATAAAGACTACTGCAGAAAAAGCAAAAATTAAAATATTAGCTAATTTGTCATTTTTTTGTAAGGTAGGTGTCAACATCTTTTTATAGAATTTTTTATTGATGGCAAAGTTAGAAATAGAATTGTAATTGCTGTAAAATTTCTTTTAATCTTTTTGTTGGTACATTATATATAAAAGATAAAGGACATTACCATTTTCCATGATAATGTCCTTTATTTAAAGCGAAAATTTACTAATTTTCTATTTTTGAAAATCTATCTGTTTTTACCAAAATATCATTTTCATCATATAGCATAATCATATAGAAACCGTTAGCAAGGCTTGTAATATCAATATCATTCGTATTTGATTTCACCAATACAACTTTACCGTCAGGGCTTAGTATTTTCACGTTCAACATTTTTGCTGCTTCAATATGAATGCTATAAGTTGCAGGATTAGGATATACTTTAATGTCATTATTTGCATTAACATTACCAACACCTGCACCACCACCACCTGTGCCACCATGAACAATATAAACTGCTGATGTATCAGTACATCCATTAATATCTGTAATCACTACTGTATAATAACCTGCTACACTAAATATGTAAGTACTGCTATTAGCACCCGGTATTGCTACACCGCTTCTAAACCATTGATAATGAGCAAAAGAACCTGTATATAAAACATTTGGTGTTGTAAAACTAATAATAGCATGAGGTGGGTTAGCAACCGGAGTTCCGGTAAGATTTACAATACATGTACCATTATTAAGGACTGCTGAGTAAATACCTGCAGTATCTGCAGTATAAGAAGTTGTAGTTGCACCGGGTATAGCCACCCCATTTACTAACCATTGGAATGTAATACCGGCAGTAGTACCCGAAATATGCAAATTTACATTGTTACCATGACAAAGTGTTGCTGTTGATGGTACTATAGCATCAGCAATTGCACCTGCAAAAGTGATTGCAAAAGTTGTATAATTAGAACATCCAAACGAATTAGTAACCGTATAAGTAATTGTTACATTACCAGCCGAAACACCTGTAACCACACCTGTTGCACTGTTTACAGTAGCTACAGTAACATCGCTACTTGTCCATACACCACCTGCTAAAGAATCGCTAAGCGGTGTTGCAGTACCTGCACAAACCACAGAAACAGGTCCTGTAATAGCCGGTATTACAGGTAATCCGTTTACAGTAATTAGTGTAGAATCTGTTACGGAACCACATGTATTACTAACCAAATAAGTTATTAAATCAGTACCGGCAGCAACACCTGTTACAACACCACTTACTGGGTCAACTGTAGCTATTGTTGCATCATTACTGCCCCAACTGCCATATAGTGTAGCATCAGACAAAGTAATGTTTGCACCTACACATACACCATGCATACCTAAAATAGGCGATGTAGTAGGGAATGTGTTTACTGTATCATTAACTGTAGCAATTCCTGTACAGCCTAATCCGTCTGTTACAGAATAAGTAATAACAGTAATACCTCCGGTATTTCCGGTAACAACACCAAAAACAGAATCTATAGAACCGATAAGAGCGTTGCTGCTTCTCCAAACGCCACCGGCAGTAGCATCAAATAAGGTTGTAGTGCCACCAATACATTCGTTTGTAGTTCCGCTAATTGCAGCTACCACAGGTAATGGGTCAACAATAAAACCGGTACTCATGGTATTAGAGCAACCATACATATTCGTAACCGTATAATTAATGTTTACTACACCTGCCGCAACACCTGTTACTACGCCTGTAGATGGGTTAACAGATGCAATGGTAGCATCATCGCTACTCCAAACACCACCGGCAGTAATATCAGACAATCTTGTAGTTGCACCCACACAAGCACTCATTGTACCTGTAATTACAGATACTACCGGTAAGTCGCGTACTGTTTCTGATTTTGTAAGTGTTGTAGAACCACAAATATTTATTACCGTATAGCTAATGGTTACTACGCCGGATGCAACACCTGTAACATCACCAATTCCATCTACAGTTGCTAATGTTAAATCACTACTGTTCCAAGTACCACCACTAATAGCATCGCTTAGTGTTATTGTGCCACCCACACATACATTGGCACTACCTGCTATTGCAGGTATCACAGGTACTGTAATAACAGTATCTAACTGTGTTACAGTTGCAGGACAACCGAAAGCATTAGTAACCGTATATGTTACAGTAGTAACACCGGCTGAAATACCTAATAAGTTACCCGAAGCAAAATCAATTGTTGCAACACTATGCGTGCTGCTTGTCCAATCTCCGCCCGGTACAACATCACTTAATGTACTTGTAGAACCAATACAAATTGTTGTAGCCCCCGAAATTGGTGCAACAAATGGTACAGGTGCAATAGTTAATATTTTATTTGCAACCCCTACCCCGCATATTGTTGTTACAGAATAAAAGATAGTATCACTTCCTAAAGTAATACCTGTAATAATACCCGGACCGGCAATAAGAGTATTACCGTTACTTTCTAACCAAGTACCGCCCGGTGTAGCATCTGTTAATGTTATTGATGAACCAATACAAACAACTGCCGGACCTGTAATTGTACCACCGCTTGGTGTTGGTAATACTGTAATAGTATAGGTAGCTCTATTTGTACCGCAGGCATCGGTTACTGAATAAGTAATTATATCTGTACCACCTGTAATACCGGTAACAATACCACCTGCAACAGTTGCATTACCATTACTTGCAGTCCATGTACCGGCACCGCTACCTGAAGTATCCGTAAGAGTAACAGCTGTTCCTGCACATAATGAATCTGTACCATTGATGACACCTGCACTAATTGGACCTACAGTTACAACTACAGTTGAAGAAGCCGTACCGCAAGCATTCGTTTTTGAATAAGAAATAGTATCTGTACCTGCTGTGATACCGGTAACTAAACCGACACCCGATACAGTAGCATGCGTATTACTTCTACTCCAAGTGCCGCCTGCAACAGCATCTGTTAATGTAAGTGTGCCGCCTAAACATACTTGAGAACCACCGGTAATAACTCCTGTTGCAGGTAACGGATTAATTGTTACAAATTTAGACGCGACAACTGTACTACATGCATTTGATATTGTATAATAAATAGAATCAACACCACCTGCAACGCCTGTAAGCACACCAACAGTAGTAATTGTTGCATTGCCGTTTAATGTACTCCATACGCCACCTGTAGAACCGGTAGGGTTAGTATAGATTGTAAAAGAACCTTGACATAAAGCATTAGGTCCTAATATTGTACCCGGAACCGGCATTACACTAATTGTATCGGTATAATTAATAGTAGCAATACCGCAAATATTTGTAACAGTATATGTAAAGGTATCAATACCTGCTGCTAATGTAGTTACAATACCCGTACCACTAATTGTTGCATCGGCATTGCTACTTGTCCATACACCACCGGCAACAGCATCTGTTAATGCGGCAGTATTACCAAGACAAATATTTGTAGGCCCTGTAATTAAACCTGCATTCGGGAAACCAAGAATAGTTACCGGAACTGTAGTATAACATGCACCAACCGTATAGGTAATATTTACAATACCTGCTGCTACTCCAGTTACAATTCCTAATACAGGGTCAACCGTAGCGATTGTAATATCACTGCTTGTCCAAGTACCGCCTGCAACAGCATCACTAAGTGTTGTAGTACCTAAAATACAAGCACTGTCTGTACCAAGTATTGCAGATAATGTTGGTTCAACTGTTGTTAAATTACTGTCTATATTTGTACATGTACCTAATGTTAAAGTAGCATAAATTGTGTTTGTAGTTATTGCACCAACTGTAGTAGGATAATAATATACAGTATCGGTAGCTGTACCCGCATAAGGTGTGGTTAATCCCGCATCAGTATATAAATCGGTAACAGGAGACCAAGTTGCCGCAATTGGAGCCATTGGAGTACCCGTAATAGCCACATTATCTATTGCCCAATAATATCCCCAAGATGAATTATAATAAAAACGTGCTTGTAAATTTGTTATTCCAATAAAAGAATTCAATGAAAATGTTTCTAATGTAAACGAAGAACTACTGCCTACAGTTGCACCTGCAGGTTTAAAATCATGAACTGTATTCCAAGTAGCACCACCATCATTAGACAGTTGTAAAGCAACATTTACATCTGCCCCATAAGATTGATAGAACATTTGAAAAGAAATGCTTGCAGCAGAATAACCGGCAAGAGAAAAGGTTGGAGATGTTAAACTTGAAATCAAAGTAGAACCACTTCCAACAGTATCAGAATTTGCCATTGCAAACTCTGAATTATCCGGGCTGTGAAAAATGGCTCCATAAGGAATATAGTCATAACCATCGGGATATGTGGTAAATCCGGTTCCTGTAATTGCTAAAAAAGTACTTCCGGCATTACTAACCGACCACGTAGATAACCCGGAATTGAAATCTTGCCATAAAACTGTATCCGGAGATGCAGGCATAGCAGCTGTAAGCATGATACTTGTTGCATTACAAATTGTATCTATACTTGGCGTCATTACCGGAGATGGAGGCGAATTTAATACAGTAACATTTACTGTTGCACTACAACCACCTGCATTAGTATAAGAAATAGCTACTGTACCGGGTGCAACACCTGTAACATTACCCGATACATCTACAGATGCCGTATAAGTTGCTGCACTACTCCATGTTCCTCCAACAGAGGCATCTGCTAAAGGTGTAGAAGCCCCAACACAAATACTTGGAGGTATTGCCGGTGTAATTGCAGCCGGAGAGGCACTAACAGTAAAGGAAACCGATGCGGAACAACCGGCTACCGTATATAAAACTGTTGCAGCACCTGCGGCAGTGCCTGTAACAACATTAGCTGCCAAAGATACTGTACCCGGTGTGGTTGTACTCCATGCTCCACCAGCGGTAGCATCGTTTAGTGTTACTGCACTACCAACACAAACTGTTGGTGCAGCAGGGGTAATAGCAGCGGGGGTAGCCAATACGGTTACCGCTTTTGTAACCTGACAACCTGCAATAGATGTATAAATGATGTTTACAGCACCGGCAGAAACTCCGGTAACAACACCGCCTGCCACTGTGGCAACGGCTGCATTACTTGTTGACCAAGTACCGCCTACAGTAGCATCGGCTAATGTGGTTGTAGAACCAACACATACACTTACAGCACCTAAAGGAGTAATTGCAGCAGGTAACGGATTTACAACTACTGATGCTGTACTTACCGGTGCGGCAGCATTGCCACAATTAGATGTAGCGGTTAATGTATAGATACCAGCCGATAATGCAGTTACTGCAAAAGCAGGTGGATTTTGAACAGCGGAAGAATACGCATTAGGACCTACCCATGAATAATTAATAGTACCTGCTGATACAGTTGCACTTCCGGTTAATGTAAGATTTGCACCTACACATAACGGTGTAGGATTAGCAGTTGCAGTTACAGCCGTTGGCTTCGGACAATAAGTAATGGTAAGATAAGGAGCACCGCCTAAAGCTGCTGCCCCGGTTTCACCGGTTATAGCAAATTGCGTACCTGTACCCGAAAAACATACTGATACTTTACTACCTATATTTGGCGCTATAAAACCTGTTATTGCACCTGAAGAAGCCAGAGTACGATTACCTACTGCACCAAAACTGGCTGCTGAAAATAAAGGACCTGATGTTAAATCGGCATAAGCAGTTGCCGCAACTGACACGGTAGATAAATCACCGGCAAAACCATGTATTGCACATGGTACTGTACCGGCAGTAGTTACAGTGTAACCTATAACACAACTGGATATTGTAGCACCGGCAGGTATTGAAGACAAATCAAATACCGCATAACCACCACCTGTAGCACCAAATGCAGTTCCTGAATTGATTGTGCCATCATAAATACCGGCTGCAAAACCCGCACCTATTACCGTTGCAGTGGTTTTAGTGCCGGCAGCGCCGGTAGCATATAATGTTACTGTTACCTGCGACTTCGCAATAAACCCAATACAAATAAAGGTGAAGAGTACTAATATTCGTTTCATACTATTTATTTTTAAAGAAAATAAAACGTGAAGTTAGTAAATAAATTCAGAAAAAAGTACTGTTATTCTTATTTTATTATTATATTAATTTAGAGTTAAAATTTTTAGTACTAATTTATATTTTAAATAAACTTCTACCATAACAGATTTTCTATTTATACCTAATTTGTAAATTATCTTATTTTATAATAAAAGATTGTGCCACTCCTTTCTATAAAGAGTGGCACAATCTTTTATTTATAAAATAGTCTTTTACTCTATAACTATTTTACCTGTTTGTGTTTTACTGTTGGTTACTGCTTTGTAAATATATAGCCCCGGTGGCAAACCGCTTACTTGTATTGTACCAAGGTTGCTATTGTTTATATTTATAGACCTTACTAACTGCCCGGTAATGGTAAATAAATTTATTTGTGCATTATCTGTTTGTAGTAACGCAAAATTAAGCTCGGTATGTGCAGGGTTAGGGTAAACAGTTATTGTTTGCAATGCTGTATTTAGCTTCGTACTGCCTTTTGAACTTTTGCGACCACCAATAGCACTGTAATTACAACATGGCAAATTAAGTAAATGGTGTACCGATTTGTATTGCAAGCTATCGCTTACATAACCCAAGCCCGGAGGTACTACACCGGCAGTATCTGCAATGGATGCTAACCATAAGCTGCTTTGGTGAAAATCGCTGCTGTCTTTGCCTGTAAACACAAATTTTCTTGGCATTACAGGTGGTGCAGAATAATCTACCGGCCCGCCCAACTCGTTCATATTGGCTGTAATTGACATATACCCACTGCCAATTGTGTTATCATAACCCATACCTTGATAAAAAGAGGGTGTACCGGTAAATGCTTTGCTACAACCCGGACAACGTACCTGCACAGCATCGTGCAGGGTATCAAAGTTGATGGTGTTCATCCAGCCATAAGCATCAGTATAGGTAGTAATAGCGGTATCGCTGCAATAACTGCACATACTTACGTTTTCGCTGCCGGCGTATCGTTGCAATACATAGTCTTTAGTTGCATTGGTATCGGGTACAGGTATCCAAAAAATACTGTTTGCTGTGTCGTAAGTAAAGGTATCGGGCAGGTTGTAACAGTTGGCAGTGCCGTTATATAATACAATACGACTTCCCACTGGCACATTATGCCACAAATCTATATTTGCAAACCGGTAATGTCCGCGTGTTATGCCTAAGCCGTCGGCACAGCCTTCCATATCAAAATTGCCACTGTTGTCATCAAATATCCAGTTACTAATATCTACTTGCTGCCCGGCATCTGTGCCGCAATTGTTTACTAATAGTTCGGCATACTGAGAACCGGTGCAACTAAGAGGGCTGTTTGGACCTAAGGATAGTTCGGTAACCGTAAGCACACCCGGTGCTGCGGGATGGTAAACCACATTATAATTATAACAACCCAATACCTCTGTTGTAGTATCGTCTTTTAGTGTGCGGAAATGTACCATTTCGGCAGGCATGCTCGACCCATCTATACCGCTAATCAATCCGGGGGCTATTGTAATCATATACAATGCCCCGCTATCCATAACAATACTATCTAACTGTACCGTATTTGTACCATCAAACGTAACCCATTTTTTATTATAGTCATAGCTCGTATAGGTACCATAAGCACCTGCATTATACCATTTATTGAAAAGAGAATCACCCAAATAAATGGTCATACTCATATACTGGTTTAATACACTTGTGCCTGTACCCGGGTATAAGCTATAATCGTTTGCAAATTGCAAACTTACCGGACCGGTATAGCCATACGAATAGCCTGTAAACACATGGTGTATTGGCGAATATGGTGATGGGCCGGATAGATACATATCGGTAGTGTTAATTGTAGATATATTGTTGTTGTTTATTACATTATACTTTTCGCTTCCGTCCATTTCTGCATACGACATACCAAAAACAGGGTCGGCAGCTAAATTGTGATTATCTACTAATCTTGAAAGAAAGCAGAGGTCTATAGTATTTGGCGCTATACCCATTGTTGCGGCATAACAAGTAGGGTAAGGAGGCTGCCAAGAGATACCCATAGGGTTGGTAAATGTTTCGCCGGGTGCTAAATCGCCGGGTAATGTAGCACCGTTTATTGGGTAGTCAATAGGTATTGTAGAATAATTAATGTGCTTACCTAATGGCAAAAGAAGGCTTGTAGTGCCACAAACAGTAGAATAGGTTGCGTCTGTCCAATCATTCATACCTGCGGTGCTGCTCCATGTTTCTGCACCTGCAAAATTACCTATTGTCCAATAAAATCTCATAGATACCCCGTCTGTAATGCTAGGAAAAGCCTCGCAGCCCACATTTTTTATAGTGAAATATAAATAATTGGCTGAGGCAGTATAATTAGGAGGTTCATTAACACCACCACCTGCACCTAATGTATTTCTGTTCCATATACTTGGGCTGTTCCATATATTCCAATCGGGTCTGCCCGGGTTAGCCATTACAAAAGGTTCCATGTATAAGTCAAACGGATTATCGCGTGTTGCTAAATCCCAGCCGGAAGTAATAAATTTAGTAACTACTTCGTGGCTTGTAGTGCAGCCGGTAACAATATCTGTTACTGTTAAATACCTGTCTAATAATAAATCGCTTGTAAGAGCAGTTACTGTAGGATTGGCAATTGTAGCATCGTTGATTGTAGAACCCGACCAAACATCCGGACTCCAATTATAGGAATAAGAACAAGCACCGCAAGCCATTGTAACTGCATATTGTGGTGGCGATGCAATACAAGCAGGGCATGAACCGGATGTATAGGGGGCACAAACATTATTAATGTCTATACCTGTTATTTGGGGTAGTGTATTAACAGTGCTAAATACTATGGTATTGCTTGTAGCTACAGTAGTAGAACTGCAATAACCGTTTATGTAGTTGCCTGTTGCCGTTTCTGTGCAATAAACTTCTTCATCAAGACTTGCAGAAGCATCGGTATAGGTTAATCCAGTACCTACATTAACCCAAGAGCCGCCAATTAATTTATACCATGTGAAACCAAGCCCGCACCCTCCGTTTACAGGGTTAGCAGTAAATGTAATACTACTGCCCGCACAAATTGCCGTGCTTGAATTAGGTATAGATGTTATTGTTAAGGGCGGAGGAACTGGTTGGCAAACATAACGCATCGGTGGAGTAAAACCGTTAGATATATAATAATTCCCTGCTACATCTGTATTTATAAAAAAAACATCTAGTTCAGCTGCAGTTGCAAGCCCAGCATCCCCAGATAAACCCATAGTGCCTGTACCTGCTACAGTCGAAATATTACCCGATGTATTCACCATTCTTATTACATTACTGCCCTCATCTGCTAAATATATATTGCCTGCAATATCAATAGCAACATCTTGTATTTCCCCAAGTTGGGCATCAGTTGCAGGCCCAGTATAACAGCATGTAACCCCACTTGTACCTCCGCCGGCAACAGTTGTAATTGTGTAGCTACTTGTAGTCATATCTATTACCCTTACCCTGCTGGCATCGCCAATATATAATTTACTAAAATCAGCATTAAATTTCATCCCGTTTACTTGGGTAAATAAAGCTGCATTTGCCGCTCCACCATCGCCCGAATAGCCAGTAGAAGTTTCACTGCCTGCAAATAAACTGATATATCCAGATGCGTCCACTTTTCTTATTGCACCTCCATCGTCTTCTATATATAAATTGCCAATATTGTCTACAGCTAAACCCCACGTATAATCTAATTTAGCGTCGGTTGCAGGTCCGCCATCACCGGAAGTACCTGATCCACGATGAAATGGATAAGTCC
This sequence comes from uncultured Bacteroidota bacterium, assembly GCA_903929195.1. GTDB lineage: Bacteria > Bacteroidota > Bacteroidia > Chitinophagales > Chitinophagaceae > CAIYTT01. The sequence goes on along the minus strand of CAIYTT010000044.1, from coordinate 2,228 downwards.
CTGCAACTCTATAAATGTTACCGCTATGAATTCCAGTAGTATAGACTTTACGGATAACACTATTGTCATTATCACTAAAATATAAACTATTTTCATTGTCTATTGCCAGCCATATTGCTTCAATATCGGCTGATATTGCAGGACCTCCATCATCTGCCGGATTATATGTACCCCAAGTGCCTGTACCCGCAATAGTAGTAATAGTACCGTCAATTGCAGACATTTTTTTGATTTTTGATTCGTAATCAATATAATACATATTGCATTGGTTATCAAAAACAGGGCTGCTTACATTAGCGGTACCGCTTATTGAATTAATAATTTGGGCTAAAACACTATGTGAATAAATAATACCCACAATCATAAATACTATATATTTTTTCATTGGTATGTTTTTTTAATAAAATTAATTTTTAATTATTTTGTATATTATATGCCTATCTGTTATTATGTTTAATAAATATACACCGGGTGGTAGTTCTTTTATATCAATTTGGCTTATTTTATTTGTAGCTATGGTTAAACGGCCCTCTGCATATTTTTTGCCGCTTATATCAGATAAATAATAGCTCTGATTATCGGACACAAAAATATTTTTTGCTTCAATATTTATGATAGTATTCGCCGGATTGGGGAAAATTTCAAATTCACCGTTATCAAATTCAGGGTTAATAATATGCAAATCATTGACTCCATATTCCGCTACAAAAGTATGCTCAACGGGCATGTAAATAGTATCTATAAAATTGCCACTTGCATAAAGATGATTGTTTTTATCAATACACATAGAATTGATACTTGAGTTAAGTTGTGGTTGAAAAAAATATGCATTACTACCGGCTCCCAACCTGTCCCACTCCATAGTAATCGGGCTCCAAACAGCTACATATACATTATTTGTTGTGTCAGTAAATACACCTGCTGCAAAAATATAGCCGCTATCATTCCTACATATTGTTTCAATCCAGTTATTGGCATTCAATGCACCCAACTGATGCCAACTACTACCGTCCCACCTAAAAACATTGCCATTAGTCATACCGCCATGATTGCAATTTACTGTAGCATAAACATTTTGTAAAGAATCAACCAATATAGACCATATGGAAATATGGAAAACTCCAGAGTCAAAACCTGCTCCTAATTCACTCCACAATCCGGTAGCGTGGTTCCATTTCGCAACATAAATATGTCCTGAATCATCTGTAAAACTTCCTGCTGCATATACATTAAAACTATCGTCCACACATATAGATGTTATTCTATTATTGGCATGTAATGTACCCACACTTTGCCAGTTAATACCATTCCATTTTGCTACATACTCATAACCATGCACATCGAAAAAATTGCCGGCTGCATAAATATTTCCACTGTCATCACTACAAATTGTATTGATTTCCCAAAATGCGTTTAATGCGTTAGCTCCAGTACCCAATTCTGTCCATGAACCAATTAGAGGGTCCCATTTCGCAACATAGCGGTAAAAGTTACTGTCTATAAACATTCCTGCGGCATAGATATTATTATATTTATCGGCACAAATAGTATTAATGCCACTTTGTGCATTTAATGCGTTAGTACCTGTGCCTAAGTGGCTCCAATTGTGGCTTATAGCATCCCATTTCGCTACATAATATTTGCTTTGAGGATAATGGTCACTATCACTTTTAATACCGGCAGCATATACGTTATTATTAGCGTCAGTACATATGCTGTTAATAGGGTCTATTGCTTTTAATGAATTAGCCCCAGTCCCCAATTCAAACCATGTTTGGGCTTGCAGTATTGGGGTATACAGAATAAAAGCTGCAAAAAACAAGAGTGTGTATTTTAATTTGGGTTTTTTCATTTTTTAACTTTTAAAATAATAAACTACAAACTTTTTCTAAAATTAGGGAAGGTATTTGTTAATACAAAATAATTTCTTAAAAAAATGTAAAAATTAATATTGGGGGTGGTTAGTTGCTTTATTTTTTATAAAGCAATTGATAACCAAATACTTATCTTCCTATCTTTGAATTCCGGTTGCAAACCTACAGATTTTCAATATCCGAGGTTCTACGCACTTAACCTGCCCTTCGTTCTTCCTGATTCCCTGCGGAAGAGCGGGACTTTTTTTTCTTAGTTATTTAGTTTTAGAATATTATTGATTTTTGCATAATAATTATAAATTAATTGAAATATATAGATTTTTATATTAAATATTAATCTAAAATATTTTTATT
>CAIYTT010000043.1 GCA_903929195.1 uncultured Bacteroidota bacterium | reverse complement strand
TAGATTTATTTTTTTTATGAAATTGAAAATATCTGTTACAAATGAAATTTATACTAAAATTATAATTTTTATATTTTTTGTAATTGTGTGATTATAAGTAATTAATGCATTATTTATTTTTGTTGTAAATTATTGCTGAACTTGTATAATTACCATTGAATGAATACAAAAATTAAAATTGTAAGGATAATTATTTGTAGTTTAAAATATTTGCGTATTTTTAACCGTTGAGGGAGTATGTTTTTTGAAATGAATTATTATTAAAACATTTAATGCTGTAAAGCATTGGCTGTTTTAGGTATTCTAAAATGTTTAATGTATTTTTAGAAAGTATAATTAAAAGTAGTTAGAATAAGTATTGAAAAATTATTAATAACAAGTAGCTAATTAATAAAATGAATAAGAAAAACTTGATTAATCGTATAAGCCTCGTTGCGGTTTTTACACTAAATGTGGGGATTGTATTAGCGCAAGATATACATTTTACACAGTTTGAATCATCACCGTTGGTTCTTAATCCTGCGTTTACCGGTATGTTTGACGGCAGGGTGCGTGCAGCAGCTATTTATAGAAATCAATGGCAAAGTGTTACTGTACCTTATACTACAGTTGGTGCATCGGTAGATATGCCAATTAAAACTGAAAATAATGGAGATTATCTTGCCGGTGGTTTACAATTATATAAAGACCAAGCAGGCGATGGAGCTCTTACTAATTTTACCGGATTGGCTTCGGTTGCTTATCATAAAGCTTTAGGTTCTGAATCTAGAACAACCGGAATAAGTAGTAGTGATTTAGCAGTAGGATTACAAGGAGGTTATGCACAAAAAAGTATTGACCTTTCTAAGTTGTATTTCGGAGACGAGTTTTTTAATGGCACTTATGTAAAAGGCACAAGCCAAGAATGGCATTTAGGTATTGGTAATTCAGTAAATTATTATATTGTAAATGCAGGCGTAAGTTTTTCTCACAGTTCATCAAGTGGAATGTTTAATTACACAATAGGTGCAGCAGCAAATAATTTAAATCAACCGAACGATGCTATTGAAAAGAAACAAAATAGCCAAACAGGTTTGGATATGAGGTTTACAGGTGTTGCCGGTGCCGATTGGAAATTAGGTGAAAGATTGATGTTGCGTCCGGCAGTTTTATATCAATACCAAGCTACTGCAAATGAAATTATTGTAGGTAATGAATTCCATTATGTATTAAGTGGTAGTACAGAACCTGAATACGCTAATTTTACCACTGCCGCTTTTTTAGGACTTTGGTATCGTACTGTAGATGCAACAATGTTGACTGTTGGTGTAGAATATAAAGGACTAAGAATAGGTGTAGCCTACGATTATAATATTTCTACATTGAATTCTGCAAGTAATGGTAATGGTGGATATGAGATTGCAATAAGATATGTTGCTCCTTTTCCTATTATTTATGCTGATAAGAGGTCAAAACCTTGTATAAGATTCTAATAAAATAAAAAATATTAACTCAAAAGCACTTTTTTTTGAAAAAGGCTTTTATTATTTAAAACCAATTTATACTTTTATATCCATAATAATGCTCACGCACATGAGAAAAAGTTGGCTGTTTCTTTTTTCTGCAACGATTTTCGTTTTTATTCAGTTTAATTCGCAAGCCCAAACCAAAGAAAAGGTTTGGAACCGTAACAAAGCAAATAATCCTCATTCTAAATTTTCAGGAGCTAAAAAGGAAGCTTATGCCGATGAATTATATAGAAAAGAAAGTTACTTCGAAGCTATTGATTACTATCAACAATTAAAAAAAGATGATGAACGTAACGTTTACTATACCTATCAATTAGCAGAATGCTATCGGTTTACTCGCGACTATGTACCTGCTTCGCATTATTATGCCGAGGCTTATGAATATTCTCGTAAGGTTTACCCAATGTCCAGTTATTATGCCGGGCTTATGTTTAAGCAACAAGGTGAATACCAAACAGCAATGAAATGGTTTACAACTTATGTAGTTGATAATAAAAAAATAAGCAAACCGGGTAATTACGACCCGAGAGCCACAAAACAACAAACTGCAAAAGATATTAAAATATTGAAAAAGCAGGTTAAAATTGAGTTGGAAGGTTGTACAATGGCAATGGCTTCTATGAAAGACCCCGGTCCATTTAATGTTACCAATTGCGGTCCAAATATCAATACGTTCCTTACCGAACTTTCTCCTTATCCATTAGGCGACTCTGCATTATTATTCTCTACTACAGGTCGTGAAGCTGTGTTTGAAGATAATGGAAGACAAAAAATTGCGCTACATGAGCATTTCTTATACTCGCATAAACAACCGGGTTATGTAGATTCGTTTCAATGGCCTTTACCATTTTATGACGGTAATTTTAACGATAAAAATTTCCATACAGGTAATGGTTGTATGAGTCCGGGTGGAGACCGTTTTTACTTCTCTCAATGCGGTGAGGAGATAATATTAGATACTCCGAAAATTATTTGTAAAATACGTGTTGCAAGCTGGCAAAAAAATCATTGGGTGTTAAATAATCCTAATCCTGCTGCCAACGACCCTTTAGGTTTTGAACAAATTAACTTGGCAGGTTCTTCTAACACAATGCCATTTGTTGCTAAGGTTGGTAAAAAAGAAGTTTTGTTTTTCGTATCAGACCGTAAATTGCAAAGTCGGGGTGGTTTCGATATTTGGTATAGTGTAATTGACCCTCGTAACGGGTCTTTTAAAAGACCACAAAACTGCGGTAAGAAAATCAATACTCCTTTTGATGAGGTTACTCCTTACTATGATTCCAGAATTCAAAAACTATTCTTCGCTACTACCGGTTTAAGGTCTATGGGTGGTTCAGATATTTATTCTGCTGACGGTGGTCCTTCGCGTTATAGTAATATACATAACATGGGTTACCCTATTAATACCTGTGCCGATGAATTGTATTATATAAATGACCCTGTTGGTAAACCGGATGCGTATGTGGTTTCAAATCGTATAGGTTCTTTTGCCCTTAAAAACCCAACTTGCTGTAACGATATTTGGAGAATACAAGTTGAGCCTCGTTTAGTTGTAATCGGTAAAGTATTAGACCGTAAAAATCAACAATTAGTATCATCTGTAGTGGTTAAAATGGTTGACCAAAGAGGTGAATTGAATACCTACAATTCTGAAGACGGTAATTTCCTTTTCAATTTGCAACGCGGTCATTCTTATGTTATCACAGGCGATAAAATAGGATATACAACTAATCATAATCCTATCAGTACTATGGATATTAAACGTTCGGACCCGGATGATACCGTACAAGTAACTGTATTTCTTGATACTATTAAAAATGACTTTAAAGTAAATAATGTATTCTATGATTACGGTGAGGCAACGCTTCGTCCGGAGTCTATGCAGGCTTTAGATTCTCTTGTTTCTTTCATGAAAGATAATCCGTCTATTACAATTGAAATATATTCTTTTACTGACGGTATAGGTAAACAAGAACAAAATTTAGCACTATCGCAACGTAGAGCACAATCTGTTGTAGATTATTTAGAGAAAAATACAATAGATAGAGGTAGAATGAAGGCGGTAGGTTTAGGTACAAGTAATATCGTAGCCCCTGAAAAAGATGAAAATGGTAAAGATATTCCGGAGAACAGACAAAAGAATAGACGCACCGAATTCCGTATTGTAAGTGATTTACCTACAAAACGTGTATTATTTAATAGTGCTAAAAAAGGTACTATGAACCAACAAATGGAAAATTTGAAAGTTCCTGATTATCCGGATGAAGAAGGTGCAGGCGACAAACAATTGCCAAATGATGACGATAAATAAATAATACATTATATTAAAAAGAAAAAGGTTGTAATTTTTACAACCTCTTTCTTTTTAATATAATGCCTCTTGGCAAGACTAATTTTTTTGTTTTCATACCACGGCTATTAAAGTATAAATATTAATTAGTAAGTTTGTGTAAATGTTGTTTATGAATACACGTATTATTTCAATTGTCCTTGTTTCAACGATTTTATTGCAGAATTTAGCTTTTGCAAAGAAAAAAGAAGACAAAAAATTAGCAAAACAAATTAGGACAGATATTACCTATTTGGCATCCGATGATTTAGAAGGTAGAAGAACAAGTACTGATGGCGAACGTAAAGCCGCAGATTATATAGAAAAAAGGTATAAAGAAATGGGCATTAACCCCTATAATGGAAAATACCGTTACCCATTTCAATTTGTTTATGGTAAGGAAATCGCTAAATCAACACAAATACGCATTAATAATGTTGATGTTAAAGTTAGTGATGAGGCTTTCCCAATGCCGTTTAGTGCTACAAAAAACATAAAAGGTACATCATTAAAAGATGTAATGGAGCAAGGCAATATTTGGTTGATTGCATTATACACAGATGAAGAGCAAGCTAAAAATCCGCATTTTGAGTGGGAAAAGTTTATGAGCGAAAAAGCTAAAGATGCTGAAAGTAAAGGTGCAAGTGGTGTTCTTTTTTACGATTCGTATGGCAGTAAGTATTCTCCCGTTTTTAATACCACATCAGATTATGACCAGATAGGTATCCCTGTAGTATTTGTAAAACATGATACGTATAATAAACTTATTAAAAATACTATTGATAAAGGTGCAATTTCTATAAATCTTAATATAGAAATAAATAAAGCAGAACGTAATGGTACTAATTTGGCTGCTTATATTGATAATAAAGCCAAATATACTGTTATTTTGGGTGCCCATTACGACCATTTAGGCTATGGTCAAGATGGTAACAGTTTGTATGCAAATGCCAAAAAAGAACATCAAATTCATCATGGTGCAGATGACAACGCTAGTGGTACTGCCGCATTATTGTCTGAAGCACTTAGAATAAAAAACAATAAAAAACTACATAATTTTAATTATTTATTTGTAAATTTTTCAGGTGAAGAACTTGGTTTATATGGTTCTAAAGCATTTGTAAAAGACCAAAAATTAGATAGCGTTAAAATTGCCTACATGATTAATATGGATATGGTTGGTCGTTTAAATGATAGTACTCATTCGCTTACATTAGGTGGCGTCGGCACTTCACCTTCTTGGCCACAGGTTGTAGATATGGCAGGTTCTGATTTTAAACTTACTATAGACAGTACAGGGGTTGGTCCGTCAGACCATACAAGTTTCAATAACGCAGGTATTCCTGTATTGTTTTTCTTCACTGGTTCGCACAAAGATTACCATAAACCAAGCGACCAAGCTGACTTAATAAACTATCCCGGAGAAGTAAAAGTTTTAAATTATGTAAATAATGTAGTTATAAAAATGGACGAGCAAAATAGGAAGCCTAAGTATTTGGTAACCAAAGCACCGTCTATGGGCAAGTCTTCATTTAAAGTAACATTAGGTATTATGCCCGATTATACTTTTCAAGATGGAGGAGTTAGAATAGATGGCGTTTCCGATGGCAGACCGGCATCAAAAGCAGGTCTTTTAACCGGTGATATTATTATACAATTAGGAGATTATAAAATTCAGGGTATTCATGCTTACATGGATGCATTAGGTAAGTTTTCATCGGGCGATAAAACTAATGTTACGATTACACGTGGTGGTAAAGAAATGGTATTACCAATAGAACTTGCAGAAAAATAATAGTTTACTTTATATGTATCCATTATTTAGTAGTGCTATAAAATGTTACATATTGTATGGGTATTTTAAATAAAACAGATATTCCTTTGGTTGTTGAAGCACTTAGCGTTACAAATTGGTCTCAATTTGTAACGCTTTTTGGTAATAATGGGGCTTGTGGTAATTGTTGGTGCATGTATTTTAGATTGAATAAAGCTGATTTTCTTGAAGGTAAAACGGATAACGGCAATAAAGATAAAATGCATACACTTGTAAAAAATAATTTGCCCACGGGAGTATTAGGGTTTATAGACGGAATACCAATAGCTTGGTGTGCATTAGCTCCGCGTACAGATTTTTTGAAACTAAATAAGTCGCGTGTGCATAAACCGATAGATACTGAAAATGTATGGGCTATACCTTGTTTTTTTATTCGTAAAGAATATAGAAGAATGGGTGTTTCTGTAGCTTTATTAAAAGGTATTATTGAGTATGCAAAAGAGAATAATATAAAGATATTAGAGGCATATCCAACTATACCTACACAAGATAAACTGCCTGACTCATTTGCTTGGATAGGTTTATACAAGTCTTTTGAGCATGCAGGTTTCAAGATTGTAGATACTACATCTAAAAACAGACCAATGGTTAGATATTATTTATGAATGAATGACTTTATTACTTAGTTGGATGTATAAAGGGTGCTTCCGAAAGACATACCGTAAGCTGTATCTATTTTAAATATAATTTTTGTGTTTATTGTATCTAATTCTACTTTAGCAACTGCAATACCTCTGCTTGTTAAAAATAATGTGTTTTTTTGGTTGCTTAAGTAAAAATAATAGTAAATATTTTCGTTATAAGATATTTCATTAATAGTAGGGTTGTTGCTTAAAAATAAATAATCGGCAGATTTGCCACTGTTGCCATAAAGTGTTGTTGCGGCTGTGCCTCCAATTGTACCTGTAACAATATTATTTTTCTCCGTTTTTGTACACGAAAAGCAAAAAAGAAGAATACTAAAGGAAACAATATATAGTTTCATAGTAAAATAACGAAAATACTGAAAATTTATTTTTTGATTCATTATATATATTCTCCTAAACCAAAAGTAAGCCTATCATTTCTTTTAATAATTCTTTATCGTCGCTTTCATAGTTTTTGATTCCTACTGCCATAGCACTATATTTGGCAAGTATTATTATTGCGCGCTCTACACGGGCAAGTGGCCATTTTTGAGCGGTTATCATTATGTTTTTTACAAAAAAGGGAGACACTCCAATGGCAGCAGCTATATCTTTATCCTGTTTGCCTTTCATAAAATTAGCTATATATAATTTATTAAACTGATTGTAAAACAAGCCTATTAGTAAGGGCATAGGTGCTGCTTTAGGGCTTGCAACAAAATAAGCAAGCATTTTATAAAGCTTTTCTAAGTTGCCGTTTACCAATGTTTCCGGAAATTCAAATACATTATATTCTTTGCTTATGCCTATATACTTATTTATCAATGGCGAAGTAAGCTCTTTTTCATTGGGTACATTAATACGTACTTTAGTAATTTCATTTACTATTTTCTGTAAGTCATTTCCCAAATACGAGGCTAATAATTGGGCTTCTGCTTCTGCAATCTTAAATTCTATTTCTTTACCGTATTCTTGTATCCAAGCCGGCACAGCATCGTCTTTAATTTTATCGGATGTAAAATGTACACCTTTTTCTTTGGCAGTTTTTACAAGTTTGGTTTTACCGTCGGCCTTTTTAAACCGATGTTCTATTACAAAAATGGTAGTAGGTGACGGTTTATTTATATAAGCTGCTAATTCGTTTAAATCTCTTAATTGAGCTGCATCTTTAAGTATAACAACTTGCCTTTCAGCAAACATCGGGAAACGCCTACACGATGATAGTACATCTTTCCAATCGGCATCTTTACCATATATGATTATAAGATTAAAATCACGCTCTGCGGGAGGTAATATTTCTGTTTCAAAATATGAAGTCAGTTTATCTAAATAGTATGGTTCTTCGCCATCTAAGAGATAAACTGGGGCAAATTGCCGTAACTTTAAAGATTGGATTATTTTCTTAAATTCGGGTGTCATTTTTAATTTATAAAAAAACGGGTTCTACATCAATGTCAAAATAACCTTTTAATTTTAAGAATACTTTGGCACTGGTTAATACATCTTGCAGGCAATATTTACCTATCCTGTCAAGGTCTTTATCAAAATAATATACATGGCTTACCATACTGCCGTCTATATCATTTTTAGGCGATGGAATGCCAAATAATGCTGCCAGCAAAGATAGGGTAGTATAATTTTTAAAATCACCAAACCTCCAAATATCCATAGTATCTAAATGGGTAACTTCCCAAGGTTTTTTACCGGCAAGTTGCATACAATCGGGCAAATTTATGCCATTTATAAGCATTCTGCGGCATAAAAAAGGAATATCGAATTCTTTTATGTTATGCCCACAGAATTTAAATTCTTTATAATGTTGAGAAAATTTTGTAACTACTTGAGCGAAATTATTTAACAAATCTTTTTCGTCATGATTTACTAAATATTTTAATCTCATTTTCCAACTATTGCCTGAATTGTTTAAGCTGCCGAAGCCGATACATACCACTTTTGAAAACTCTGAATAGACACCTGCTTTTTCGCTGAAAAGTGTTGCGGGGTCGGCTTTTGCGTCATCCGGAATCTTTATTGTTTTCGCCTTTTTGCCCCACTCGTTTTGCATTCTTGCAGGCAATAAATCAAATGCCGATTGCATAGGGACTGTCTCAATATCTATAAACAAAATTTCTTTTAAATGCTCCATTATAATTTATGTATATTATCTTTGCTGTAAATCCAAACAAAAATTAATTTATGAGCCAAACTAATCAAAATTTTCCACAAGACCCAAATCAAAGAGATTCCGGCAAGAAAAGTATGCCAATTTTTTATTGGGTAATAATTGCTGTTTTGTTAGCAGGTTGCGTTTATTTATTTATGAGCCAAAAAAGCACACAAGATAAGCTTGCGGCACAAATAAAAAATGAACAAGCAAAAACAGATTCGGTTGAAAAAGAACGTAAAGCTTTAGATGATGATTTTAAAGCGGCTTCGGTAAAAATTGAAGAGTTGATGACTAAAAATTCTAAGGCTGATAGTTCTCTGCAACAAAGTAAAAAAGAAATGGCTGAAATGCAGACTAAAATAAGAACTGTAATTCAGAAAAAGGATGTTTCTATTGCTGAACTAAAACATGCAAAAGAAATGATTAAAGACCTTACCGATAAAGTAAAAGCTTATGAAGAACGAATTGCTATTCTTGAAAAAGAAAATCAACACTTAAAAGGCGAAAATTCTGATTTAAATAATAAACTGGATACAGCAAAAGAAAATATTAAAACCATTACAAAATTAGGTTCTATATTACACACGTCCAATATCCGTTTAGTTCCGGAGCATATTAAAAAAGACGGAACCGATAAAGTAACAAAGAAAGCAAGAAAAACAGATGTGTTACGTATTACGTTTGATATTGATGAAAACCATATTGCACAAAGTGGTACAAAACAAATATACTTACGCATATTAGGTCCTGATAATGCTATTCTTAGTGATTCTGCAAACGGTTCTGGCAAGTTTACAAGTTCTCATAACGAGCCAATCAGTTTCTCTGTTTTAAAAGAAATTCCACTAATAAAAGACCAGCCGGTTAAAGATGTTGTTGTTGATTGGAAACAAAACGGACACTATCAAAAAGGGGATTATAATATAGAATTTTATAGTGAAGGGGTTCAGGTAGGTAAAGGAACCGTAAAGCTTAAATAATATTTTTTGCTTTCTGAAGTCTCTTTTTTTTAAAAGTTTTAGTTTTATATAGAAAAATTCAACAGTGTATAATTAACTTAACAATTATATAATGTTGAATTTTTCTTTATGTTTATTCTTTAGGCTAATATTGCATTAGATTACAAGGTAAATATGGACGCATTCCCAGGTAAAATTTTAATAGTTGACGACGAACCGGATATTGTAGAATTTCTTAGCTATAGTCTAAAAGGTAAGGGATATTTAATTGCTTCAGCAAAAGATGGTGTTGAAGCAATTAAAAAAGCAAAAGATTTCCGTCCCGATTTAATTTTATTGGATATTATGATGCCCAATAAAGATGGGATTGAGACGATAAGAGAGTTGCGTAGTTTGCCCGAGTTTGATGATACGGCTATTATTTTTCTTACAGCATTAAATGATGAAAAGTATGAAATTGAGGGTTTGAAAATTGGTGCTGATGATTATATATCTAAACCGATAAAACCCGAATTATTAGCTACTCGTATAGGTTCTGCATTGCGCCGTTTTCGTAAAGACGAAGAGCAAGAACAAAAACAAACTTATGGTGATTTAGAAATTAATAAAACAAAATTTACCGTTTCGTTTAAGGGTGAGGACATTCTGCTTGCAAAAAAGGAGTTTGAATTATTGTCTTTATTGGTTTCTAAGCCGGGAAGAGTATTTTTGCGAAATGAAATTTTACAAAGAGTATGGGGTTCAGATGTTATTGTGGGCGACCGTACTATTGATGTACATATACGTAAAATAAGACAAAAAGCCGGTATAGACCTTATTAAAACAGTAAAAGGTGTAGGCTACAAATTTGATATTATTTAATACACTTAGCTCATTCATTACTGTATAAAACAAATGAATATTTAGCTTTTTTTGTTTTGAATTTTCTATAATAACATTATTTTCTGTTGTATTCTCATTTTTGTAATAATTAGTAATAGTAGCCGATTGTTTCAGTTACCCCTATAAAATTGCTGCTATGTATATTTTATTGAAAAATTGATTTTTTTATCATAGCTTGCCAACATGTCTGTACTAAATACAAAAAATCTATCGCCTCGTTTTCTATCTTTTATTACTGCCTTAATTATTGCATCTGCAAATGCATTTCTAAGCCTTTTTTTGCAGCTTAAATGGATAACTACGATTGGTGTATTTATATTTACTTATATAATAATATATTTGTTGTATTATTATACGTTACAAAGATTTATTTATAGAAAAATAAAAATTATATATAAATTTATTTATCAAATAAAGGCTACCAAAAAAGAAGAATTTTTTTATAAGAATATTTTACCTCAAAAATCTATAGAGCAGGTAAGTGAAGATGTGTCTAAATGGGCAATAAAAAGTACAAATGAAATAGAATTATTACGGTCTAATGAAAAGTTTAGAAAAGAATTTTTAATGAATTTAGCTCATGAGCTGCGAACCCCCATTTTTTCGATACAAGGTTATGTAGATACTTTATTAAATGGTGCGCTTGATGACCCGGAAGTGAATGTAAGATTTCTGAGTAATGCATCAAAAAGTATAGATAGATTAGTGAGGCTTGTAGATGACTTAGACCAAATCTCAAGATTAGAATCGGGTAAAGTGCCACTTATGCAAACCTCTTTCTGCATTCAGGAATTAATAAAAGAAGTATATGAGGAATTATTTTTAAAAGCTAAAGAACGAAATATAAGCACACAGTTTAAAAAAGGTACAGAGCGACCTTTGTTTGTTTTTGCCGATAAAATTAAAATTAAACAAGTATTAGTCAATTTAATTGAAAATGCTATTAAATATGGTAATCAAAATGGATTTGTAACGGCAGGTTGTTACGATGTAGATGATAAACATATTTTAATAGAAATTTCGGATAATGGACCCGGTATTGCAGAAGAGCATCTTTCACGTATTTTTGAACGTTTTTATCGTGCCGACAGAAGTAGATCAAGGGATATAGGAGGTACAGGTTTGGGGTTAGCCATAGTAAAGCATATTGTAGAAGCACACGGGCATACAGTAAATGTAAGGAGTAAAGTAGGCGTAGGTTCGTCTTTTGGTTTTACATTAGATTCGGGACCTTCGAAGTAGCAATATTGTATTGGCAATAAATTGGTGCAACTTGGGTATCCAAATTTATGTATTACAATGTAATATTTGGCAGATATTTAGATTTCAATTGCAAAATAATATGTAGTATTATTTTAATAAAAAAATATTACAATTTAATCTCCAATCCCGTATTTTAATTTCATCTAATAGCATTCCATTACCTTTACAAGCGGTTGTTGGGTAGGTATGTATGCCCAATTCAGGGAAACGAATAGGAATCATCGCAATCAAATCAAGATTTTGAAGAATATTATTTGTGAAATTATTAGAAAAAAGTGCTAGGTCTGTATCAGAATTATAATCTGATTTACCGGTAAGTGCAGAACCGAACAATATTGCTTTATCTATTTTTATTGGCAAGGCTTTATATGTATTTAAGAAATCGTGTGCGTATTTTATTGCATCTGTTCTTTTAAACATTTTTCTATTATTAAAATTTTACTAAAATATTCGTCTGTTAGTTCTTTATTTGTAATATTATATAGTTTGTCTATATCATCAGAGTAACGGCTTTCAATTTGATATTGGTTTAGTTTTATCAGAAAAGCCTGTAATTCAATTGGTAATTCTAAGTTAGATTCTTTTATAATTTTTAGCAGATTATGTGTTTTTGGAGGTACATTTTCTAAATTATTTTTCACCCAAAAAGCTTTAGCAATTTTTATAGGTAAAGATGTTCGAAAAAAAGGGCTTGTACTTATCTTTTGCCTATCAAAAGATATTGCAACATATCTGCATCTTTTTCTGCTATTCATAACCAATAGTCAACATGCGCCTTTTTATCCATAAAACAAAAACTACAATTAAAATTTTAATTATTTATTGTGTGTTTATTTTTTATAAAATGCTCTAATAATCATTTGCACTTAGCTTAAATTAATATAAATACACTATATGGGTTTTCCTTAAAAAAACAGACAAAACAGCCACTGATGCCGCATAGACTAAGTCAGTTGGTAGTATTAAAGTAGTTTTTGATGCTTAGCAATTAGTATGTTTTTTACAAATCCTAATTACTACCTATGGGTTACCTTTTAATTTTACTAAAAAAACAGGTATTCCATCTTTCGTGTCTGTTTTTCATATTTCAAACTTACTTTTGCAGTATGATGCTTACAACAAACGAGATACGCCAACAGTTTTTAGATTTCTTTCGAAATAAGGCCCATGAGATTGTGCCTTCTGCCCCGATTGTAATTAAAAATGACCCTACCTTATTGTTTACCAATGCCGGTATGAATCAGTTTAAAGACTATTTTTTGGGCAATCGTACTCCACAACATACTAGAATTGCAGATACACAAAAATGTTTGCGTGTAAGTGGTAAACATAATGATTTGGAAGAAGTAGGTGTGGATACCTACCATCATACTATGTTCGAGATGCTTGGTAATTGGAGCTTTGGAGATTATTTTAAAAAAGAAGCCATAGAATGGAGTTGGGAATTACTTACGGAGGTTTATAAAATTAATAAAGATAAATTATATGTTACAGTTTTCGCAGGCGATGTAGCCGAGAATCTGCCAATGGATACAGAATCTTATAATTTCTGGAAGCAATTAATACCTGAGGATAGAATTTTATTAGGCAATAAAAAAGATAATTTCTGGGAAATGGGTGATACAGGCCCATGCGGCCCTTGTTCTGAAATACATGTGGATTGCAGAACTGAAGAGGAGAAAAAGCAAGTTGCAGGTAAAACTCTTGTAAATGCAGACCATCCTCAGGTTATTGAGATATGGAATAATGTGTTTATGCAGTTTAACCGCTTGAAAGATGGAACATTACAGCAACTGCCTGCAACCCATGTTGATACCGGTATGGGTTTAGAACGATTGGTGCGTGTGTTACAAGGCAAGCAAAGTAATTATGATACGGATGTTTTTAGCGGTACGATAGAGCAGATAGAACAAATTACCCACCATAAATACGGCAATACCGATAGCAAACAAGATATAGCTTTTAGAGTATTAGCAGACCATATTCGGGCTATCGGTTTCACAATAGCCGATGGGCAATTACCTTCAAATACAGGTGCAGGTTATGTAATACGTAGAATTTTGCGTAGGGCTGTGCGTTATTATTATTCTTATTTAGATTATAAACATCCATTACTATGCCAGTTAATGCCCGTATTGGCATCTCAATTTATACATGTTTTTCCTGAATTGCACCATCAGCTTGATTTAGTATGTAAAGTGGTAAAAGAAGAAGAAGAAGCATTTTTAAGAACCTTGGAAAAAGGGTTGAAAAAAATTGATGATATAATAACAGATACACAAAACAGAAACACGCTAACTATTGATGGCAAAGCTGCTTTTGAATTATATGACACTTATGGTTTCCCAATAGATTTAACCCGCCTAATTGGTGCTGAAAATATGCTGCATGTTGACGAAGTTGCATTTATGAACGAGATGCAACAGCAGAAGAAAAGAAGTCGCGCAGCAACAATGTTAGATACCGATGACTGGATTGTATTGAATGAGGGTAATGAAACGAAGTTTGTAGGGTACGAAAAATTAGATGCAACTGCCAAAATACTGCGGTATCGTAGGGTTAGCAGTAAAGACAAAGAAAGCTACCAAATTGTATTAGACGCCACGCCTTTTTATGCAGAGAGTGGGGGTCAAGTAGGCGACAGGGGAGAACTGGTTACAGAACACGGTATCATTAAGATTGTAGATACAAAAAAGGAAAACAATCTCATAATTCATTTCGCAGATTCGTTGCCCGATGAGATTAGTGATAACTTTTTGGCTGCTGTTGACGTAAAAAAGCGAAATGCAACCACTAAGCACCACAGTGCTACCCATTTGCTTCATGCAGCTTTAAGGCAAGTATTAGGTACGCATGTGGCACAAAAAGGCTCTTTGGTAAATGAAGATAATCTTCGGTTCGACTTTTCGCACTTTGCTAAGGTTACCGATGAAGAAATGATAGCTATAGAGCAATTAGTAAATGAGAAAATACGTGAAAACATACCTGTTATTATCCGTGAAATGAAAAAAGAAGAAGCTATTGAATTAGGTGCAATGGCATTGTTTGGCGAGAAATACGGTAATGAGGTAAGGGTAGTAATTATGGATAAAAACTATTCTATAGAGCTTTGCGGCGGTACACATATCGGCAGTACCGGTGAATTGGGATTTTTGAAAATAACATCAGAAAGTGCGGTAGCGGCAGGCATTAGGCGCATAGAGGCAGTTTGTGGTTTTGCAGGCGAACAGTATATTAATGCGAAGCTAAGTCTATTACAACAAATGCAAGCATTAGTTAAAAATACAAAAGACCCTGTAAAAGCAATAGAAAAATTACAAGACGAAAAAAGTATTCTTGAAAAACATGTTGCTCACTTAGAAGGGCGCTTATTAGTAGGTGTACGAAATGAACTGCTTACAAAAGACGAAATGATAAATGAAGTATCGTTTATAGGGCAAATAGTACAAATAAATTCGGCTGATAATCTTAAAAAGCTTTGCTTAGATTTAAAATCGCACTTAAACGACCATGTTATAGTTCTTTGTGCCAATATAGATGGTAAAGCATATATTGCATTAGGTATAGATGAAAAGTTACTTGTGCCAAAGGGATTAGATGCCAATAAATTGATAAAGGAACAGATAGCTCCGTTAATAAAAGGCGGTGGCGGTGGACAAAAAACGCTTGCTACTGCAAGCGGTAGCGATGTGAGTGCACTAAATAGTGTGATTGATGCAGTTAGAAAAATGCTATAATTGAATTATGATATTATACCTTATTAATTTTTCAATTATAAATACATTGCTTTCATGGATATAAAACAATTTATACGTAAAGTTAAAGCTTATATTAATCAAAAGTATATTGTAAAATATATTGATAATGAATATTGGAGATTAATCGGTGCAGAAAAATCATCTAAAATACGTGCAGTAATAAATGAAATTTATAAAGAAGAGATACCTAAATACTATCCCGATTTAGACCTTGAATTGTTGCAAACCACACGTCCGGATATTCTTAAATTCCGATTACATAATTTTTCTAAGTATCTATATGAAATTAGTAACTGCACAATAGACCCGGAATATAATTGGGTGATATTAGACAATAAGCATCTTTTTAAATATTCGTGGCCATTAATAGAAGACCCATGGGATAAAATAAAAAAGAGACCTTCCCTATTTGCTTACTTGTTTCGTAGAACAAAAAATATTGAGAAAGGAATTTTAATTAAATACTTATGGACAAATTATTATCATTTTTTAATAGATACGGTATCGCAAATAGTTTTGGCAGATAAAGCCGGAATACCACAAGATGTGCCAATTATAGTACCTTATTTTCAAAAGGACATTGCATTTGTAAAAGCATTTTTTGAAATAATGCCCTTAAAAAGAACAATTATTGTGCAGAAAAGAAATGAGTATTTAAATGTAAGACAATTGTTTGTAGGGAAAGATACTTTTTTTAGTGAGTCTGTAAAGGAAATGCGTGAGTTTATTTTGAAATCGAATGTATGCGAAAAGGAGAAAAATATGACAAGTCCTGAATTGTTATATATATCGAGAGCAACAAAATACAAACGTTCTATAAAAAACATTGCAGAGATAGAAGAAATTGTGCGTAAATATAATTTTAAAGTTATAGAGCCGGGAGAATATACAGTAGGGCAACAAATAAAATTGTTTTCGGAAGCAAAGGTTATTATCGGCGTACATGGTGCAGGGCTTACGAATCTTCTTTTTGGTAAAAATAAAAACATTAAGCTATTAGAAATATTTCCCGGAAAGGAGATAAAGCCGGAACATTATAAAAATTTGTGTACCTTATTAGGTTTTTCATATTTCAGTATTGTAGGAAACGGATTAGATACTAATGGACAATTTGAATTAGATACAGAATTATTCAACAATACAGTTAATGATATTGTTTCATATTTATAGAAAATAAGCCAATTATTATGTATATAAATTAAGTTACAGTGAGTTTTTAGGTATATTTTTGTAAAAAAATGATGATATTTTAATATTGGTCAATAAATTATTCTTAATAAAAACAAAAAAATAATTTTCTTATAGTTTGTAAAAATATAATAAGTGAATGTTTTTTTATAAAAAAGCCTTAAAAAGGGCTTTATATTTTATATTTTTCTGTAATTTAAGGGCTAAAAACATACAACTACAAAAAAGATGTTTGAAAATTAAATAAATTCCTTTTTCATTATCCTAAAAAGTATATTTTTGCACCTTAAAATAAAAATGCATTACTATGTCAGAAATTGCAAATCGCGTTAAAAAAATTATTGTTGACAAATTAGGTGTTGATGAATCAGAAGTAACTCTTGAGGCAAGTTTTACAAACGACCTTGGAGCAGACTCTTTGGATACCGTAGAATTGATAATGGAATTTGAAAAAGAATTCAATATTTCAATTCCTGATGAACAAGCTGAAACCATAACTACAGTTGGTCAGGCAATAGCATATTTGGAAGAACACGTAAAGTAATTAGAAACCACTACAGTAACTGAAAATCGTTAAATGAACTTACCGTTAAAACGTGTTGTCGTTACGGGATTAGGCGCCCTAACGCCATTAGGCAATGACATACCCCAATTTTGGGAAGGGTTGGTCAATGGCGTTTCGGGCGCTGATTTCATTAAGCAATTTGACTACAGTAAATTTAAAACTAAATTTGCTTGTGAAGTCAAAAATTTTAATCCGGAAGACTATTTCGGAAGAAAAGAGGCACGAAAATTAGACCGTTTTTCTCAATTGGCATTAGTTGCCGTTGATGAAGCGGTAAAATCTGCCGGCTTAATGGACGAGGGTATCAACCATAATCGCGTTGGCGTTATTTGGGGGTCGGGAATAGGAGGAATGATAACCTTTATTGAAGAAATGAAGAATTACAACTCCGGTGATGGTACCCCCCGATTTAGTCCCTTTTTTATTCCCAAGCTTATATTAGATATTGCCGCAGGGCATATATCTATGAAGTATGGATTCAGGGGACCCAATTTTGCCACTGTCAGTGCTTGTGCATCATCCACCAATGCAATTATTGATGCATTTACCTATTTAAGGATAGGTAGAGCTGATGCAATTATTTGCGGAGGGTCGGAAGCAGTAGTTACTGAAGCAGGTATTGGTGGTTTTAATGCAATGAAAGCACTTTCGGAAAGAAATGACGACCCACTAACAGCAAGCAGACCATTTGATTTAAATCGCGATGGTTTTGTACTTGGTGAAGGTGCTGGAGCGATTGTTCTTGAAGAGTACGAACATGCAAAAAGAAGAGGCGCACATATTATAGCAGAAATTGCAGGTGGTGGGCTAAGTGCAGATGCCTACCATCTTACGGCTCCACATCCTGAAGGGTTAGGTGCATTTAATGTAATGAACAGTGCACTTGAAGATGCAGGAATGAAACCGGAAGATATTGATTATATTAATGTTCACGGTACATCTACCCCTCTTGGTGATATTAGTGAAATTACGGCTATACAAAGAGTTTTTAATCAACATGCATATCAAATGAATATCAGTTCTACCAAATCAATGACCGGGCATTTATTGGGTGCCGCAGGTGCTATTGAGGCTATAACTGCTATTTTATCTACAGTACAT
Source organism: uncultured Bacteroidota bacterium (assembly GCA_903929195.1). Lineage (GTDB taxonomy): Bacteria > Bacteroidota > Bacteroidia > Chitinophagales > Chitinophagaceae > CAIYTT01. The sequence goes on along the minus strand of CAIYTT010000043.1, from coordinate 6,019 downwards.
GATATTGTACCGCCTACAATAAATCATTTTACTGATGACCCTGCATTTGACCCAAGACTTAATTTTACATTTCATAAAGCTCAGAAACGAATTGTAAATGTTGCTTTAAGTAATACTTTTGGTTTTGGTGGACATAATGCGTCTGTTATTTTCAAAAAACCAACAGATTAGCTTTGGCACATCTATCTGATAGAATAAGAGCATTATTTTCGCCTAATAGGCAGTTACTTATTCAATTAGAACATTTAATTGGGTTTGTACCTAAGCGAATTGTATTTTATCAAATGGCGTTAATGCATAAGTCGCAACCCGAAGGCGAAAACGAGAGTAATGAACGATTAGAATTTTTAGGTGATGCAATTTTAGGTGCAATAATTGCTGAGTACTTATTCAAAAAATATCCTAATAAACCCGAAGGTTTTCTTACAGAATTAAGGTCTAAGATAGTAAGAAGAGAAACAATGAATAATGTAGCCATGCAAATGGGCTTAAATAAGTTAATGCACTATAATCAACAGGATAAAGGTTTGAGGAGCAGTCATATATTTGGCAATGCTTTAGAAGCTTTGATAGGTGCTATTTACTTAGATAGAGGTTTTATAAATACCAGAGATTTTATTTTAAATCATTTTATAAGGTCGTATATAGACCTTGATAAAATGGAGAGTACCGATTCTAATTATAAAAACCAGTTTCTAAGCTGGGCACAACGAAATAATTACACTGTTTCTTTCGAAACATTATCTGAAAATAATGAAGGACAACGGAAATTATTTACTGTAGGTATTATGCTTAATGGTGAACTTTTTGCAAGTGGTACCGGTTATAATAAAAAGGAAGCCGGACAATCGGCATCTCAAAAAGGAATTGAGAAAATGAATCAAATGTAATTTTCTCTTATTTTTATTTTCTCCCACGTCATTTCTTTGTCAATATTTGATAAAAATGAAAATTTGTTAATTTCCCAACGTTTTTCATTTTTCTGCTGTCTTTATATTTATGGAACATTATTGTTTCAGATTAATTTTTTTGTGAAATCAATTATCTAATAATTAAAATTATTTCCATGAACATTGGCCTAGCTATAAAAGCAATTCGTAAAAAACTATCAATAACACAGTATGAACTGGCTGAAAAATGCGATCTTTCGCAAACTTCTCTTTCACAAATAGAAACAGGAATAAAAAGACCAAGTCAGCGAACGATTTCAAAAGTTTGTAATGTTTTAGATATACCAGAGTCTATAATTTACATAGTTGCTATGCAGGAAGCTGATGTACCGCCAAGTAAGAAAGGTGTTTACGAATTAGTATATCCTTCTATTAAAAGCTTGGCTTTGCAAATGGTTAGTTCAGAACATTTTTCTCTGGTAGGAATGGTTGATGATTAAATTTTCTTTGTATATATACACAATGGTACATGTACAAATAGTATATGTACCATTTTTTGTTACGCTAAGCATATCAATTTATTCCTATTTTAAAACATATTTTAGTTGTTGTAGTATTCCTTTGTAATATTTTTATGCTATTACCATTTTACTATTTACTTTTACAGTAATAATGCGTTACCCCTTTTCTGTATTTAATTACTTACCGAAATTATCTTATATAGATTTATTGCATCAATTTTTTTATGATGCTAAAAATCCATTACTTTTTAATAATGGTTTTTTTGTGTATTTTTTTGCTGTATTTATATTTTTTTATTATATTTTCAGGAATCATATTTTAGCACGAAATTATATTGTAAGCATCTTTTCATTATATTTTTTTTATAAAGCAAGCGGCTTTTTTGTAGTTTTAGTTCTTGTATCTGCTGTTTGCGATTTTGTGCTGTCAAATCTTATTTATAAAGAACAAAATGCTATAAGGAAAAAATTATTATTGTATTTGAGTATTATAATTAATTTGGGTTTATTATTTTATTTTAAATATACAAATTTTTTTATTACCTTAAGCAATCAAGTCTTTTCCACAAATACAAGCTTATTGAATATTTTATTACCTGTTGGAATTTCATTTTACACTTTCGAAAATCTAAGCTATACGATTGATGTTTATAGAGGGGAATTTGCACCTGAAAAAAAGCTAATAAACTATTTGGTATTTCTCTCCTTTTTTCCTAAATTAGTAATGGGGCCAATTGTAAGAGCAAAAGATTTTATACCCCAATTACATAAGCCATACCAATTAACCCAAGTAGATTTTACAAAAGGATTTTATTTGATTATTTCAGGGTTATTTAAGAAATTAGTTATTTCTGATTATCTTACATTAAATTTAGTTAATTATATATTTGATGACCCTGCACGGCATACAGGTCTTGAATGTTTAACCGGTTTATTAGCCTATGCAATTGTTATATATTGTGATTTTAGTGGATATAGTGATGTAGCTATCGGTATTGCAAAATGGTTGGGAATCAATATTCCTGCAAATTTCAAATCACCTTATCAGAGTAAATCTATTACAGAGTTTTGGCGTCGCTGGCATATTTCTTTATCAAGTTGGTTAAGAGATTATTTGTATATTTTTAGTTTAGGTGGTAACAGGAGAGGTAAGTTATTTACCTATTTTAATTTGTTTGTTACAATGCTCTTAGGTGGTTTTTGGCATGGCGCAAGTTGGAATTTTATTATTTGGGGTGGCATACATGGTATTGGCTTAGCAGTGCATAAAATGTGGATGCTTATTGCAAAAAAACTGATTATAAGATATGAGAATAATTTTATTTATAACACTATAGCTCAATTATTTACGTTTCTCTTTGTTTGTTTTTGCTGGATATTCTTTAAATCTACAAATTTTGAGAATTCGATAGCAATGATAAAACAAATTGGTACTAATTTTTCTTTCGACGTGTGGAAAGAGTTTTATGGTAACTACAAATATGTTCTTTATGTAATGCTACTAGGGTACTTATTGCATTTAATACCAGATAGTTTTGCTGATAGAGTTTTGCCAAAATTGCAAAAAGCACCAATGATAGTCTATGTTGCAATTTTTGCCTGTTTTTTGTTAGTATACGCTCAATTTAAGTCAAGCGTGCCTGTAATGCCTATATATTTACAATTTTAGGTATTTTATATAATTATTTTTTCATCTTATTAGCTTGTTCGTTCATTAATTTTGCTATAATTTTATCCGTTATATCTGCGTAGTTTACATTAGGAACTATACCATTGTCAATCCAATTTCTTATACTTGGGTAATATTTTTTATCTAAAGTTTGGATGACTGTTGCACCCATTGCAGCTGCACCGGCAGCATTACAATGTTGTTCGTATTGGGCAAACATGGGTACAACTAAAACTTTTTTCTTTAAATACATTGCTTCTGCGGGGCCTTCAAAACCGGCTCCACATAATAAACCTGCACAAGATGCCATACTATTTATAAATGAAATATTGTCAATTTTTTGTATGCTAATATTGGCATTGTTAATAGGAGTTTTATTATGTTTTGAATAAACTTCCCATTTTACATCCGGAAATTTAGATAAATGCATAATAATTGTTTCATCGCTATATGCAGGTAAATAAACCGTATAATGACCTTTGTTTTGTGGCTTTAATTGACGAATTTCTTGTCGTATTACCGGAGTAAAAATATTTTCTGCAAATGCTTTAAAATGAAATCCGTACTGAGCTGTAACAGGCGCATAATATTTGAGAACAGTTTTGCCTACCCAGTCTTTTTTTGCAGGTTGCGGTGCATTAGGATGTAATACGGCACATTGATGACTTAAAGAAATACAAGGCTTTTTTTTCTTCTTGCAAGCCCATGCTGAAATAGGTTCAAAATCGTTAATTACCAAATCGTATTCATTTACTGGGCAATTATTAATCTCATTTATAAGTTTTGATATGCGTAATTTTTTTAAGGTTTCATAAATATCAACACCACCCTGTTTCCCAAAAATGAAGCTCATACCGTAATGTCGATATTTTACAGGGAACGGCACATCAACATCTGCTTGTATCCCACTAATTAATACATCAACATCGCCATATTTGCATAATTCGGGATATACATCTCTTGCCCTGCTTAAATGTCCGTTTCCTGTCCCTTGTATTCCAAAAAGTATTTTCAAATTGTTAGATTAATTGCACAAATGTATAAATTTAAATACAGTTAGAAATAAAAGTTGCATAAAAAAATAAGTCTTATCAGTAACAATAATGTTAATGATAAGACTAAAAAAAATAATGTTTAATTCCACTATGCAGCTTCAATTACATCAACCAGCTCTTCGGTAATACCGTTATTATTATTTGGTTTCATGTTTAGTTCCATCATCAAACTTGCCATTAGGGCTTGGGCAGACTCATTGTTATTCCTCTTTTTGCTAATGTCTACTGCCTGGGCAATAGGGTCTTCAAAATAGTTATAAATACTCCATTTAGAATCGGCATATTCTAATGCAGTAAGATTTTCAATCCAATCACCGGAGTTCATATACATTACATCGCCATATTTTGTAGTTACATTCTTTATTTCCGGATGATGTATATGACCACAGATTACATATTCAAAATTATTTTTTGAAGCTATTTCACAAACGGTATCTTCAAAATTATTAATAAATTTTACGGCACCTTTTACACTATTTTTTATTTTTTTTGAAAATGATATTTTCCCTTTACCCAGTTTTTGAGAAATAAAGTTCATTAAACTATTGATAAGAATTAAAGTATCATAGCCGATGGCACCAAGTTTAGCCAACCATTTACTATTCTGCATTACAACATCAAAAACATCACCATGAAAAATCCAAACTTTTGAATCGTTTATTTTAAGAGAAAGTTTATTTGTTATTTTAAGAGACCCTAAATGAAAATCTTTAAATTTTCGAAGCATTTCATCGTGGTTTCCGGGTATATAATATACAGGAATATCTTTTGTAATATAAGAGATAAGTTGTTTAACTACCATCATGTGAGTGGAAGGCCAATAACGTTTGCTGAATTGCCAAACATCAATAATATCTCCATTTAAAACTACTGCTTTGGGTTTTATAGTTTTTAAATATTGAAGAAGTTCGGTAGCATGGCAGCCATAGGTACCAAGATGAATATCAGATAGAACTAAAATATCAACCTCTCTTTTTGCCATATAAAATTACTGTTTTATAATAAAATACAAAATAACATCTGTTCTATTATGTAATTATCAATCCTATGTTATTTAAATATTAATTTTGGCAATTATTGCATTGATATTCATTTTATTTATAGCACTAAAGTGAAAGATGATTTAATATTTGTCATCTCAATATTATTTTAACTTTAAATCTATTGTTTTTTTTGTGCATTTAAAATTTTTTGTTTACTTTCGTAAAATAATGTTTTGAACACGAAATTAACATAATATATTTTTATATAAGACTGAATTGTATTATTTATACCTATGTCGTTATAACTTTTAGTTATAAAGTTGGGCGTTTTAGCTTTTGTATTTGTTAATGTTTTGGGTAGAGATAAAATATAAAGTAAATTGCATTGTTTTTTGTAGGTATCATTTTTTTACATAGTAATCATTTTTTTTGTTATATTTTTAAACTTTATGAGTATGCGGAAATTCTATTTATTTTTTATTTTTTGTTTTGTAATGTTATCGGTAGTAGCAAATGGTAGAACCTGGTATTCCATACCATCTGCAACAGACCCTACTGTATTAGCCTCATGGGATACTACAGTTTTGGGAACAAGTGGCTACCATCCTAGTAATTTTAGTGGAGGAAGTGATATATGGATAATTCAATCCAATATGACGTCTAGTACAATATGGACAGTAGCAGGTTCTGTACAAGTAGGCAATGGGAGTGGCAGCGGTAGCTATACTGTAAATACCTCTAACCCTATGATAACCGGCGGGATAACGGTAAATGCCGGAGCAACGTTTACACTTAATACAGTAACGGCAGCAAATGTACCTAAGATGGCGCTGGTACAAAATGCGAGCAGTACTATAATTTATACAGCAAATACGAGTGCATTGCCGGGAATAACGTATGG
>CAIYTT010000042.1 GCA_903929195.1 uncultured Bacteroidota bacterium | reverse complement strand
GTAACCGCAAGGAGCCGCCTAGGGTAAAACCGGTAACTGGGGCTAAGTCGTAACAAGGTAGCCGTACCGGAAGGTGCGGCTGGAATACCTCCTTTTTAGAGCTTATACCTGCTCGCTGTCGCTTTTTTTCCCGTCTTTTAATGTTATTATTTCTAGTTTATAACGAGAAAAATTGAATAGAAAAACCCCAACTTTGGGGTTTTTCTATTTTAAGGAAGTTTTTAATTTGTGTGCTTCCATTTTGTTTCTATTCTTTTCCATTTGGGGTTAATCTCCATTCTATCCCGGGTTCATTGCGTTCTATTTTGGATTATGCAGGGTTAATTTTTTGTCTGTCCTTCGACAAGCTCAGGATGACAGGATAAGGGGGAATAAATAATATTGTTATTGTTTGCATTTGTTGAAGTGGATAGGGTTTTGATAATATATTTGTCTGAATCAGGATTTTCAGGATAAATGGATAAGGATGATATGATAGAATGAACGAAAGCAAGTCGTGAGACTTGCAACCACATTAATGTAGTAGGATACTGTGTTCAACAATAGGCGTTGCAAACGCCCCATTAAAGCATACGCGTTGCAAACGCGTACGAGTGAGGGGTATTTCAAAAAAAATATTGTAGTTTTGTGAATGTAGTACTTTATATAAGAAAAATCACTTCTAAACTAACTTGCGAAAATGTATATAAATATTCTAAAATGTTTTATTGCTTCACCAAGTGATACAGCGAAAGAAAGGGAAATGTGTGAAAAGGTGTTTTCATATATAAACCAAATAATTGGCGAACACCACAATTTTAGAATAGAATCAAAAAAATGGGAAAAAGACATTTACCCGAGTTTTGGCTCTGATGGGCAAGATGTTATTAATAAACAAATCGGAAATGATTATCAAATTTTTATTGGCATTATGTTTAAGAAGTTTGGAAGTCAGACACCAAGATATGAATCTGGTACTGAAGAAGAATTTGAGAATGCATACAGAAGGCATAATAATAAGGACGACTTAAATATAATGTTCTATTTTAATAATGAGTCTACTAAACTGAGTGATATTGACCCTCAACAATTTTTAAAAGTGTATGAATTTAAGAAAAAGGTTTCAGCTTTAGGCGGACTCTATGCTGAATATGATGGTATAGAAGATTTTGAAGTTAAGTTAAGAAATCATCTTTCATGTTTTTTACTAAAAATGCAAAAAAATATTGATTCTAAGGAATCAATACAAATAGGCAATACAAAAAATATAATATTTGATCCGCAATTAAGTAAAAACCATTTGCTCTATCTAAATGATATGGAAGCCACATTTGCGCATAGTAATGCGGACAAAGTTACGTTCAACGATATATATACCGTTCCTTATTTACAAAAAGTCGAAAACAGCAAAAAAAACAACATTAATAATACTGTTAAACTTTCGTCGCTTACAGATGCAATAGATGAGGGCGGGATAAAATATGCATTTTTAGGTAATGAGCTAGCTGGTAAAACGGCATGTTGCAAATATATCTTTAGAGAGTATTTCAATCAAAGTTTAATACCTGTAATAATTTTAGGAGAAGAAATTGTAAATAACATAAAAATTGAAACTATTGAGAAATTAGTTGAAAAAAATATTGCATTGCAATATTCAGAGCCTTTTTTGCTCGAAAATGTTAAAAATAATAAAATCCTTCTAATTATTGATGATTTTCATAAGGCGGCAAAAGGCATAAACAGATATTGGCATACGTTAATTAAAAATATTGAGAATAGGTTTAATAATATTATTCTTACAGGCACCCCGTTGATGACAATAGATAGAGAATATAACGAACCATTCAAAAATTTTACTATATACAGGCTTTTAGAATTTGGCCCATTACTTCGTAAAGAAATTGTACATAAGTGGATAACATTAAATATTGACGAGAAATTTATTGATAAAAATGAACTTCTGAGAAAAGAAGATGATGCACTAAAACATATTAAAACAGCAATAGGTAAAAATTATTTCCCAGTCTATCCATTTTATATTTTGTCAATGTTACAAGCTTTAGAAGGCAATACTGTATCAAATCCAAATTATTCAATACATGGATTTTATTATGAAAATTTAATTAGCAGGTGTTTTAGTAAATTTATTAAAAACAAAAAAGATATTCACTTATTTTACAATTACCTGACATATTTTTGTTATTTTCTCTTTGACAATGAATTAAAAGATCTTTCAGTTCAGCAATTTAAAGATTTTCATATTTTGTATTGTAGCAAAGTTGATATTACATATAGTGTTGAAAAAATTATGCAAACGTTTAGTGACGCGTGTCTTTTGAGTATTAATCATAATATTCATGTCAAAGAAAAATATGTATATTATTTTTTTGTTGCAAAATATTTGGCAGACAATATCAATAATGATCAAAGAGTAAAGGCAATAATAAGTAAAATGAGTATGAGAATTTTTAGAGATGATTATTCTAATATAATTCTATTCGTTACTCACCTATCTAAAGATCATTTTATTATAGATGAACTAATTAAAAATGCTGATGCTATTTTCAGCGATTTTGAACCTTCGAAACTTGAAGACGAAATAAATGGAATAAATACTCTTGTTGAAAATATCCCAAAGCAGGTTTTACAACTTGTTGATGTTGATTCAAATCGAGAATCAGAATTAATTGAACAAGAGGAAACAGAAAAATATGAAAATGAATACGAAAATGAAAAAACAAGTTATAATACTTTTGGTTTGGACGATGATATTTCTACCATTGATTTTCTTGCATGGTTGACAATGGCATTTAAAACAATTGATATTTTAGGGCAAATAGCAAAGAAACATTGGGGAGAAATGGATGCAGAATTAAAAATTAAACTTGTGTCATCAACGTACAATCTTGGACTTAGATTTTTGGGATTTTATTTGCAATTATTACAGAAAAATTCAGATGAAATCGTTGAGCACTTGACCCGCATTTTCAATGCCAAACATATTACAGATGCTTTTTCATTAAAAAAATCAATTGAAGAAGAAACAAGGAACTATGTCTTTAGACTTTGTTTCATGGCGACATTTGCGACAACAAAAAGAATTTCAAGTTCAATAAGTGACGTTGAACTAAAAATAACATTTGCAAAAGTTTTAAATGAAAAGCCAAATAATGCTGTTAAACTAATAGACTTAGCAATAAAATTAATTCATTCGGGACTTCAAATTGAGCAAATCAAAGACCTAAAGGATCTGATGCAGAAAAATAATTTATGCTTAATGGTATTGCAAAATCTGATATTCGACCATTCATACATGTTTGAGATTTCGCATAAAGAAAGAAGCCAACTGAATGCGATTTTTGGAACTGAAATAAAAGAACAAGTTGTTCTGGACGCTACTTCAAAAATAAAGAGGGAATAATTGAATGTTAATTTCGCTCATCCCGAACTGGTACTCGTTTGAAACGAGTATCCTTTTTCAGGCGTTTGCAACGCCCGTTCTTACAACTTTTCCACAAGGAATCCGCAAATAAAAATAAAAACCGTTCTGTAAACGTATTCAAGGAACTGACGTGCAATCTTGGTGCTAAATGCTTTCTTTTGATAAAGATTATTTTTTGATTTTTACTTGTAACTTTGTATAAAAGAAATTGCATGAAAGGGATAAGTTATATTACTGACAATAGGAATGAGCGCAAAGCAGTAATTATTGAACTCAAAACTATTGAAAAGTATCCGCAGGAAGTTGAAGACCTTATTGATGTTTTAATTGCAGAATCCCGTAAAAATGAGCCGAAACGAAGTTGGGAAGATGTAAAAAAAACGCTTAAAGCTAAAGGCAAATTATAATGTACCAAATCGAAAACAGCAGCAGTGCTGAGAAAGACATGGATAAACTGCCAATCAGTATTTTGTAAAGATTGAGCGGGCTATCGACAATTTATCGGAAATACCTAGACCGAATGGCTGTATCAAACTAAAAGGGTCAAAAGAAAATTTGTGGAGAATCCGGATTGGGGATTACAGGATAATTTATTTTATTGCTGATAAAATAGAAGTAATTGATATGAGAAGAATCCGGCACAGAAGAGAGGTCTATGAATAATACCACTATCCAGCTGGCGCATGTTTGAGGCGTAGGAAAGTGCGCTGGCAACTTGTGCCTATCATAGTGACCCGGTTTGAAACCGCAGTTTGCCACCCTCACTCGTCTCCACTCGTTCGCTTTTTGTAACGCGTATGCTACTAATTGGCGTCTGTAACACCCACACATCTCCTTCTTGCATTTTGCAAAATTAATTATTATAATTATATAACTGATAGAAGTGGGGGGTAAAAAAGCTTAGTCTAATTATCCATGTTGAAAACGAGTACAAGTGAGGGAATATTTTCCTTGAACATTTATTACACCCCTGCTTCCTCCTTTTCTATAATTAACCCTGAAAAGATAAAACCCGTCTGCGAAGGCATTAATATGAAAAAGCTATGTATAACAAAATGCCCATTGTTATTAATAATTCTTAGCAATATACCTTTTCATTTAGCATCATAATCTGAATAGTTACCCTAACTTTCTACATCAATATCTAAAAAATAAAAACCTTTATCCCATTCTGTTTCAACATTTTCTATTTTATACGATTTATGTACTATTTCGCCCATTTTTAAAGATATGGGCATACTAAAAAACGGGGCATTATATACAAATGTATGATACTCTCCGTTTTCGCCACAGGGGTCAACATTTTTAGGTAAGCTATTTAAAAAATCAGTATTAATTTTTTTACCTAAAAATTCTTTACCTAAGTATTTTTCGTTTACGCATACTACAATTGCATCTATTTTATTTTCTTCAATTTCATTAATTAATAAGGAAGTATTCTTTTTCCATAAAGGAAAAATACTTTTATAACCTATTGTTTCTAATTGTTGTTCTCTATAGGTTTTTAAATCATCTAAAAATATATCGCCATAAGCAGCAGTATTTATACCTTTTATTTTTAGTTCTTGTAGTGTATCATTTATTGCTTTTTTATACAATTCGTCATTTGGAGAAGCAGGAAGTTTAATTTTTATTAATGGCATTTTCATTAAATATGCTTGTAAGTCTATTAATTCTTCTCTTACGCCATGCATAAATACTCTATTGTATTCCATGCTCATAGTAGTTAATAAACATTCTATTTTGTAATTTGGATTGGCTAATAAGTTCATATATGCTAAAGAAGCATCCTTACCGGAACTCCAATTCATTACTATCTTTGTTGGGTTATTATTGGGCAACATAAACACAAAATAGCTATTTTTTTAACTCTAAAACTTTTTATTTATGCAATATGCAATTGTAACAGGCGCAACACAAGGTATAGGTAAAGCAATAGCAGAAAAATTGCTAAAAGAAGGTTTTGCATTAGCTGTTTGTAGCAGAACATCTGAAAAATTAAAATTACTGCAAGAAGAATGGACGATTTTATTTCCGAATAATATTATTAAATATTATTGTGCTGATTTAGCTATTAAAAGTGAGGTAGAATATTTTGGCAAAATGATTTTAAATGATTTTCCGCATATAGATATTTTGGTTAATAATGCCGGTGCTTTTTCACCCGGTACGATTGCTGATGAACCGGAAGGATTGTTAGAAAATATGATTAATGTAAACTTATATAGTGCTTATCACTTAACCCGGAAATTAGTACCGTTTCTGAAACAAAGGAAAAAGGGACATATATTTAATATGTGTTCTATTGCGAGTTTAAAGGCATATCCAAACGGAGGGGCATATAGTATATCAAAATATGCACTTTTAGGCTTTTCTGATAATTTAAGATTAGAATTAATGCCACATAATATAAAAGTTACAGCTTTATGCCCCGGTGCAACCTTTACACCTTCTTGGGCAGGTGCAGGTATTGAGCCAAATAGAATTATGGAAGCTAATGATATTGCTAACATGTTATGGGCAGCTTATTGTTTGTCTGAACAGGCAAATGTGGAAATGCTTGTTATGAGACCTGTAAAAGGAGATTTGTAAGACTCATATTTAATTGCATTTTGTCTGTTATATGATGCATATTTAATGTAATTAATATTTTATATGTCGGTTTATAGGTTTAAAAAATAATTTTAAAACCAAAGATGTCTTACGAATTACCTAAATTTTATACTTTTATGGAAATTTATTTTAAATGAAAAAATTTGCAATATTTACAATTGTTTTCTTAGTCATTTTTGCTGTTTTTGTAGGTATTCTAATTATTATAGAACCGCAAGATGTGGCAATTACGCGAAGTACAATTATAAAAGCACCAAAAAATATAGTATTTAATCAGATTGTGCATTTTAAAAATTGGTCAAATTGGAGTCCATATATAAAAAGTGATACGAGCATGAAATTAACCTATACAGGCATAGATGGTATGCAGGGTAGTGCGTTTCAATGGGTTGGCAATGAAAAAATTACCGGTTCTGGTGAAATGAAAAATGAGTTAGTTACAAATAATGAATTAGATTTTGTTGTAAATTTTACTAAACCCAATCCGGGAAGTTCGAAAGGTATTTTAAAGGCAGAAGATAGTGCAGGTGGATATACAAAAGTAAGCTGGACTTGTTTAATACATTGGCCCAAACCGCTGAATGCATTATGGTTTATTGCTAAAGATAAAATGGATAAAATGAATGGTGATGATTTTGAAAACGGGCTGGATAATTTAAAAAGGTACTGTGAATTACATTTGTTAACAAACATTAACATTGTAGAAACAGTTTATCCTGCACACCTATTTCAAGGATATAGAAAAACGGTAAAAATGGAAGACTTAGATAGCTTTTTTGCTGATAGTTATACTAAACTGGGCAAGGGTTTGAACAAAAAGATTGCAGGTTCGGCAGTAGGATTGATATATAATTGGGATACAATAAATAAAAATGCGGATATTGCAGCGGCTTTTCCGGTTGCTGATTCACAAAATGCAATTAAAGAATCTTTTGTAGTTGATATGAAAAATACTAAAGCGTATATGGCTATTCAAAAGGGAGGGTATAGTAATAGCAAGAAAACACATGAAGCATTAAATAAGTATGTAACAGAACATGGTAAAAAACAACATTTAATTATTGAAGAATACAATATAAATAAGCAAAATGAACCCGACAGTAATAAGTGGGTTACAACTATTTATTATCTGATAGAGTAATATTTTATAGTTTTTTACGTTTCTATTTAGTTTTTATTCATAAACATTCGTGTTGTAAGTACGAGTGTTTATATTCGCCCTCTTTTTTGTAGATGTATATTTAGGAATGAAGTTATCGGTAATCATAGTTAACTATAATGTAAAATACTTTCTGGAGGTTTGTATTCATTCGGTGCTGAAAGCAATGAAGGGTATTGACGGTGAAATTATAGTTATAGACAATAATTCGATTGACGATAGCTGTGCCTTTTTAGTAGAAAAATTTCCGGAAATTATTTTAATTGCAAATAAAGATAATAAAGGGTTTTCAAAAGCAAATAATCAAGGTGTTGCAATAGCAAAAGGAGAATATATACTTTTCCTTAATCCGGATACGGTAATGCCCGAAAATTTCTTTATTAAAACACTTGCCTATCTAGATGCACACCCCGAAGCCGGAGCTTTAGGTCCGCGATTAATTGACGGTAAAGGGCAATTTGCTCCTGATTCAAAAAAGTCGTTTCCATCCCTGTCGGTAGCAATATTTAAAACTACCGGAATCAATAAATTATTCAGTAAATCAGCTTATTTTAATAAGTATTATGCTGTGCATATTGGCGAAAGAGAAATAGCTGAGGTAGATGTTTTGTCGGGTTGCTGCATGTTAGTAAGGAAATCGGTTATGAATATAGCCGGTGGACCGTTTGACGAGGATTATTTTATGTAATGCGAAGATGTAGATTTATCTTACAGAATACAAAAGGCCGGATATAAAAATATCTATTTTCCTGAAGTAGACTTAATACATTATAAAGGCGAAAGCACCCGAAAAATGACACTTTCGTATGTGCGTATTTTTAATGAGGCACTTATAACCTTTGTAAAAAAACATTATACCAAAAAGCAGGCAAATTTATTTATTATATTTATTAAAATAGGGATAGTGTTAAGAGCAATATTAGGCACTGTAAAAAGAGGGCTTAAAGTGATGCACATGCCACTTTTTGATGCTGTAATTTTATTGGCTACGCTTTGGGGTATTACTAATTTTTGGGTTGATGAAGTTAAAAACATGTTTCCGATTCCCAATACATCCATTTATGCTACTTTCCCTGTTTATATACTAATTTGGTTGGTTTCTTTATATTTTAATAATGCTTACGATACACCATATAGGGCATTAAAGGTAACAAGAGGTATGTTTTTTGGCACCATTGTTATATTAGCTTATTATGGGTTGTTGCCGCCTGAATTAAGGTACTCTAGGGCTATTATCATATTTTCGGGTATTGCTGGTATTGTTGCACTATTGGCATTGCACGAAATACTATACCGTTTAGGAATTCTTAAATTTATACCTTACGATAAACTACCCCGAAAAGCAGTTATAGTAGCATCGGAAACCGACTACTTACAAACAGCCGATAGGTTGCAAAAGGTACACTATGCACCGGAATTATCGGGTAGAATAAGTGCAGATGATAACAATAGCAACCATGCATTAGCATCGTTAAAAGAGATGAAACAATTTTTATTTACTGCAAATGTTAATGAGGTTATTTTTTGCATTAAAGGGCTATCTTATATGCAAGTGTTTGAGCAAATGCAGTTATGCGGTAGCGAATATGAATATAAAATACATCTACCAGGTAGTCAAAGTTTTGTAGGCAGTAATTCCAGTAGCACATCGGGCGATTTATATACAATAGACCGTAGTTATAATCTATCTGATTTTGCACAATTGCGAAACAAACGAATTGTAGATATAGCTTGTTCAATAGTTTTTTTAGTACTCTATCCGATAATAGCAATTAATATAAAGAAACCGGGTACTTTTTTAGCTACTATTTTTAAAGTTATTTTTGGTAAAATGACATGGGTAGGGTATTCGCCATTAAACACAAATATATATTTGCCTAAATTGAGACCCGGAGCAATAAGACCATATAATATACTAACCGATTATGAGCCGGTAAATGAAGTAAAAATGCAGATAAATATTGCCTATGCACAACATTACAACCCTATGACAGATATAAACCTATTACTTAAGAATTATAAATATTTGGGTGGATTGTAAATTTATTTTTGAAATTTGGATAAACACCTTATTTTTGCACTCCATTAAAAAAGTAAGCTTCCTTAGCTCAGTTGGTTAGAGCATCTGACTGTTAATCAGAGGGTCTCAGGTTCAAGTCCTGAAGGGAGCGCAAAAATTATATACCGTGTTGTAAATCAATGATTTATTACACGGTTTTTTATTAGGACACATTTAGGGCAAACTTTTATTAATAAGGCAAATTAAATTCAAACTAAATGCTTACAGTATCACTACATAAAATAGAATTACATGCTTTAGTGGGTTTGTATGAAGAAGAGCAAATACATGGGAATAATTTTGAAATAGATGTTGATTTATTTTTGCCTGACTCTGTTCCTTTTCCTTTTTGTGATTATACCCTTATTAATGATATTGTTATTAGAGTTTTTAAAAAACCGGAATTTTTAATTGAGACTTGCCTATTAGAAATTCATTCGGAGCTAAAAATCCAATTTCCTGTTTGTGAAAAAATTAGGGTTATTATAAGAAAATTAAGACCTCCAATGCCCGGTAAAGTTGCTTACGCACAGGTATGTTATGAAAAATAATATTGTATAAATATATGCAATGTGATTTCTTGCTTAGAATAAATAAACACATAAATATTGAAATTTTAATTAATGCTGTTGTTTATTTATTTTGTTTCGAATCTTTTATTTTTAAGCGAAGCATTGTTTTTTAACTGAATAGCAATATACAATTTTAATAATAAATTAAATATAATTTTTTATTTTATTTTTGAGAAGTAAAAAAAGATACTATATTTACCAAATGACTTTGTATATTGTTGTTTTAATGCAGATTATTCAATAAAAAGGCAATTTTTAAATTAAAAAATAGATAAAAGCTATAAATATAATTATATCATGATTAAATTTTTTCTGATACAATGGCTACGTTTTGTAAAAAGTATTGGCATTTTTTCGATTATATTAATGTTAATTCTTTTTGGAAATAGAGTACTTGCACAAGGTCCTACATTTGTTTCAGGTACTAGTGCAAATTTTATTATGTGTACAAGTTCTACTTCGTTTGATATTAGTTCTTTATTAAGCGTAACCGATGTAGCCAGTGGACCATCCGACACATGGTCAATAGCTGCAAATCCTACAAATGGTTCCTTATCAGGCTTTGATTTTATTGCACCTGAAGTTGTAGGTGTTAATACGCCTTCAGGTCTTATTTATACCCCTACAATCGGTTATGTAGGTACAGATAATTTTACAATACAAATTAGTGATGGTACAAATACAAATACAATTATTGTAACAGTCAGTGTAAACCCTTCTCCTACAATTACAACAAGCGGTGATGTTGCTATTTGTACAGGTAATTCAACAACCATAAGTGCAAGTGGAGGAACAACCTATTCATGGTCTCCTACAACAGGATTATCTACTTCTACGGATGCAAGTGTAACGGCAAACCCTACAAGTACGATTACTTATACGGTTACCGGTACAACAAGCGGGTGTGATAATACTGCCACACTAACGGTAAGTGTTAACCCACTACCCACTATTACAACAAGTGGCGACGTTACGATATGTTCGGGTACTTCAATAACCCTAAGTGCAAGTGGAGGAACAACCTACTCATGGTCTCCCACAACTGATTTATCAAGCTCAACTGGCGGCAGTGTAACAGCAAACCCAACAAGTACTGTTACTTATACAGTTACAGGAACTACAAGCGGGTGTGATAATACTGCTACACTAACTGTAAGTGTAAACCCGATTCCTACAATTACAACCAGTGGGGATGTTACGATATGTTCGGGTACTTCAACAACCCTAAGTGCTAGTGGTGGAACGACGTATTCATGGTCTCCCACAACGGATTTATCAAGTACAACAAGTGGCAGTGTAACAGCAAACCCTACTAGTACGGTAACTTATACGGTAACCGGAACAACAAGCGGGTGTGATAATACTGCAACGTTAACAGTAAGTGTGAATCCTTCTCCTACAATTACCACTAGCGGAGATGTTGCTATTTGCTCAGGTAATTCTACAACCCTAATTGCAAGTGGAGGTACATCCTACTCATGGTCTCCTTCAACCGGATTATCAACTTCTACCGATGCAAGTATAACAGCAAACCCAACAAGTACTGTTACTTATACCGTTACCGGAACTACCGGTGGTTGTAGCAGCACTGCCATGTTAACCGTAAGTGTGAACCCGATACCAACCATTACAACAAGTGTAGACGTTACAATATGTTCCGGTACTTCAACAACCCTAAGTGCCAGCGGAGGAACAACGTATTCATGGTCTCCCACAACGGATTTATCAAGTTCAACTGGCGGCAGTGTATCAGCAAACCCAACAAGTACTGTTACTTATACGGTAATCGGAACAACAAGTGGTTGTGATAATACTGCCACACTAACTGTAAGTGTGAACCCACTACCCATTATTACATCCAGTGGAGATGTTACGATATGTTCGGGTACTTCAACAACACTAAGTGCCAGCGGGGGTACAACGTATTCGTGGTCCCCTACAACCGGATTATCAACTTCTACCGATGCAAGTGTAACAGCAAACCCTACAAGTACGGTAACTTATACAGTAACCGGAACAACAAGCGGGTGTGATAATACAGCAACGTTAACTGTAAGTGTAAATCCATTACCAACCATTACAACAAGTGGAGATGTTGCTATTTGCACAGGTAATTCAACTACAATAAGTGCAAGTGGAGGAACAACCTACTCATGGTCACCAACAACGGATTTATCGAGTAGTACTAGCGGCAGTGTAACAGCAAACCCAACAAGTATTATTACTTATACAGTTACAGGGACAACAAGTGGTTGTAGTAGTACAGCCACGCTAACCGTAAGTGTAAATCCGATTCCTATTATTACAACAAGTGGAGATGTTACGATTTGCAGTGGTACTTCAACAACTCTAAATGCCAGTGGAGGCACAACGTATTCATGGTCTCCTACAACAGGGTTATCAACTTCTACCGATGCAAGTGTAACTGCGAATCCAACAAGTACAACAACCTATACGGTTACAGGTACTACAAGTGGTTGTAGCAATACTGCAATGCTAACAGTAAGTGTAAATCCGCTACCAATTATTACATCAAGTGGCGATGTTACTATTTGTAGTGGTAATTCTACAACCCTAAGTGCAAGTGGGGGTACAACCTATTCCTGGTCTCCTACAACAGGGTTATCAACTTCTACCGATGCAAGTGAAACAGCGAACCCTACAAGTACAATTACTTATACGGTAACCGGAACAACAAATGGTTGTAGTAGCACTGCCTTGTTAACTGTAAGTGTGAACCCAATACCAACAATTGATTTTATTGCTTCTCATTCATTTTGTGCTACAACAATAGACACTGTCAATTTTACCGGAAGTGATTTATCAAGTGTTTACAATTGGACAAATGACAATACAAGTATTGATTTGTTGGCAAGTGGCAGTGGTAATTTAAGTTTTACTTCTACGAATAGCGGATATACTATTTTAACAGCCAATATTACGGTGCAACCAACTGCACATAGTTGTCCGGGTATATCTCGTACGTTTACTATATCAATAAACCCATTACCTACCCTAAGTAACACAATTGCACCTGCTGCTATTTGCGATAGTACTTTGTTTAGCTATTTAGATACAAGCTTAACAGTTGGTACAGTATTTAGTTGGAGCCGTGCTTTGCAAACAGGTATCACAAATGCTGCTGCATCCGGTACTGGCAATCCATTGGAATATCTTGTAAATAGTACTGTTGCTCCTATAACAGTTGTTTATGTTGATACTTTAACTGCAAATGGGTGTAGTAATATTGCAACAGTTAGTGTTGTTGTAAATCCGAAACCTACACTTAGTAACACACTTGCACCTACTCCTATTTGCGATAGTACTTTATTTAGTTACTTAGATTCCAGCTTAACCACAGGTACTACATTTGCTTGGAGTAGAAATATACTAACAGGAATCACTAATCCGGCTGCAAGTGGTATTGGAAATCCGAATGAATATTTAGAAAATACGACAACTAACCCGATTGTTGTTACCTATATTGATACCTTGTATGCAAATGGTTGCAGTAATTTCCAAGCAGTTCAGGTTACTGTTAATCCTAAGCCTTTTATTAATAATATAATTACGTCAACAACCGTATGCGATAGTACGCTATTTGTTTATTTAGATTCCAGCTTAACTACAGGTGTAACCTATTCTTGGAGTAGAACTACAGTTGCAGGAATTCTGAATCCCGCTGCAAGTGGCACTGGCAGCCCCAATGAATACTTAAATAATACTACTCTCAATTCGATTGCAGTTACCTATATAGATACAATTACAATTAATGGTTGTCAAAATTTTGCACCTATTACAGTTACTGTAAATCCTAAACCTATTCTAAGTAATGTAGTTATGTCGGCTACAATTTGCGATAGCAATTTATTCAGTTATTTAGATTCAAGTTTGGTTAGTGGTACAACCTATTCTTGGAGTCGTGCATTTACAGCCGGTATCACTAATCCTGCTGCATCAGGTGTGGGCAATCCCTCTGAATATCTAGTAAATACGACATATTCGTCTGTCAATGTTATTTATGTTGACACACTCACTGCTAATGGATGTCAAAACACACAACAATTAACAGTTACAGTAAACCCAAAACCTAATTTGAGTAGTACACTTACGCCACACTCTATTTGCGATAGCACTTTGTTTTCTTATTTAGATACGAGTTTTACTACAGGAACAACTTTTACTTGGAGCAGAGATACGGTTACGGGAATAAGTAATCCGGCTGCAAGCGGTATAGGTGATATTAATGAATATCTTATTAATACAACTTTTTTACCTATAACAGTAACGTATATAGATACATTACACGCAAACGGTTGTATCAATTTTGAGACGATTACAGTAGTTGTGAACTCAAAATTATCGCTAAGTAATACGGTTAATTCGTTCTCAATTTGTGCCGGTGCTACATTTCATTATACGGATAGTAGTTTAGCACCCGGTGTTTCTTTTGCATGGAGTAGAGCTGCCATGGTTGGCATCAGTAATCCGGCAAACAGTGATACCGGTAATATTAGTGAAGTATTACTAGATACTACTTTACATGCGGTTTCTGTAATCTATATTGATACTATTAAAGCAAATGGTTGTGTAAATACAGATACTATAAGGGTAAATGTAAGCCCAATACCTACATTAACAACATCAGTAGCTACAAGCACTATTTGCGACAGTACACTTTATACCTATGTATTATCGAGTGGTACAACGGGTACTACTTTATATTGGCATAGAGATAGTATTGCCGGTATTAGTAACCCTGCTGCAAGTGGTGGTGATTCCATAAATGAAGTACTCGTAAATACGACTGCAAATCCAATAAATGTTGTTTATCTAACATCTCTTACAATTTCAGGTTGTGCAAGCTACCAACCCGATACTGTTATCGTAAATCCTAAGCCGGTATTAAGCAGTACACTTAGCCCGCATTCTGTTTGTGATAGTGCTCTTTTTACTTATATAGATTCAAGTTTAACAGTTGGTACTACTTATTCTTGGAGTAGGGCTTTAGTAGCGGGAATAACGAATCCTGCCGATACCGGTTCGGGCAATATCAATGAAAGATTGGTAAATACGACTATCAATCCTATAACGGTTACTTATGTTGATACCTTAACACTAAATGGTTGTAAAAATGTTCAAACAATTTCTGTTTCCGTAAATCCAAAACCATTATTAACTAATATTGTTCCACCGCAACCTATTTGCGACAGTGCTTTATTTAGTTATATTGATTCCAGTTCTACTGCCGGTGTCGTTTTTACATGGTATCGTCCTGCAAATGGTAGTATTGGTAATCCCCCTGCTTCCGGTAGCGGTAGCCCGAACGAATACTTAATTAATCTAACATCTGTACCTGTAACTGTTTTCTACATAGACACATTATCAATTAATGGTTGCAAAAATTTCACGACAGATTCAGTTAAAATATACCCTAAACCGGTTTTGAATACCTCGCTTACGCCACCCGGAATTTGTGATAGTACACTATTTTATTATGTACCTGGCAGTAGTATTCCCGGTGCTACTTTTAGTTGGGTTCGCCCTGTTGTAAGCGGTGTATCTAATGGTGCCGGAGCCGGTATTGACTCCATAAATGAGATATTGGTAAATACAACGGCAGATACTGTTTCTGTTGTGTATTTAAATACTATTAGTGCAAATGGTTGTACAAATACAGAACCCGTAAGAGTTGTAATTAGCCCGTATCTTACTGTAAAAATAACTACAATGCCGCCTAATTTACTTTGCACCAATACGATGTATCAAAATTTTGGAACCACTACACCTATACCCGGTGTTGATTATCAGTGGACATCTAATAATGCGACTGTATGGGCAACAGGAACTACAAAACAATATTGTATAGTTAATTTTGATTCCGCAGGTAAAGGGGTAGTCTATCTAACTGCACATCAAAGTGGTGCAATGTGCTCTGCAAAAGACTCTTTTGTGGCATATATTGCCGCTAATGCAGTTTCTGATACTCCGGAAGTATTTTATTCATACCCACAATTTATTTGCCAAAAAGCACTTGAAGATTCGTATCAATGGGGTTATGATGACGCTTTAACGCTTGATTCAACATTGATACCCGGTGAAATAAATCAATATTATACGAATACTACACCTAATTTTATTACTAAGTATTATTGGGTAATTACCATGCTGAACGGTTGTATGCAAAAAACGTATGTAAACACACCACTTGGTACAAATACAATTCACAATACAGATATACCGGTTCTTTCTTTATATCCAAATCCTACAAATTTAGATTATGTAAATATTGTAATCAATACAGATAATATGGATAATGTACAATTAGAAATATGTGATGTATATGGTAGGGTTGTGTCTTCTACAAAACAAATTAAAAACATTGACAAGATTGATTTACATGGGTTTGCAACCGGTTGTTATTTTGTAACGTGTATTAAAAACGGTATTAAAATGCAAACTGTTAGATTTATTAAAAATTAAATAATTTAAAATGCGTAAAATAGTTTTAGTAACCTTATTGTCATTTTTTTCTTTTTACTCTACAGCACAACAGAGGGGAGTAGATGTAGATGAAAAAGATTATCCTTATAGGTACTTTGAATGTAATTTGATGAGTGGACAAATTTTATTCCAAAACTTTGCTGTCCCGTTTCCCAATGATAAACCTTATTTAAATGTCCTTAACTCATATATTGGCAAAATAGAGTTTACTACCAGTTCATCAAATGGCATTTCAATCCAAAAAGGGTATTTTTTTAATCATGACCGTAATATAGGTTTTGGCTTTGGTATTTTATTTTCTATGGTTACGGGTAATATAAAAATGGATTCGTTTCATGTAGAATATCAATCAACGGATTATCAAAATAGAATTTTCAGACAATTAGTTACTTCAAATGCACCTATTACTGAAACCATTAATTATTATGATTTAAGTATCCCTTTATTATTTAAAATTAATAAAGAATTAGACCGTAAAGACCGTTTTGTTTTTAATATGGATTGTGGTGCAATTATTAGTTTTCCGGTTACAGTTGCCTACAATTCAAAAGCATCGTTCGATTATGAAGCTATCTATCATTATGTGAATGGTAATACTGAAAAAGCAGTTTATGATAATTCACCAATACCATCAATAAACGATGTTTATTATACAAAGGTGCAGTATCAAAAGAGCAATCCGAATGGTATGGTACAAAGTTTTAAAGATTTAGCTGCACAAGGTTATAATGTAGGTCTTGGTATTAAAACTGCCCAAAAAGGTAATGTTGCTTTTAATAATATTACATTAGGGTTTATATTACAACCACAAATTAGTTATAGAATTTCTACGAAAAATAGAATCATGCTGGGTGCTTATATTATATATCAACCTTATAGTAATGCATCTACTAATAATACACATCTTACTGATAAAGTTGGGCAATATAGTTCCTTATTAAATTCTGTTTCTCAGGTTCAAGATTGTTACTATGGCATTTCAATTGGTTTGCGTCATTATTTTGGTAAATACAATTATGAAGAGCAGGCTATTAGAAACAATACTTATTTAGACCCTAGAGATTTTTGATTAAACCCATAGCATATAGAATTCAATAAAATAAAAATTATGAATGTGGAAACTTTTGCATTAGATAAAAGAATGAATAAATTTATGAATGTTTAAATGTATTTTGGGGCATTTTATTTGTATTAGATTAAAACAATGCAATCCCATTAATGATTGTGAAACAATAATTTAAAACAAACAATATCATTGCAAAACGAATCTATTACCCCCCAAATCCTTTTACCTCTTCTACTTATCATTTATTACCAAAGTACCTGCCATTCTATCGTGTAGTGTTTGGTTTTTATCGTCCCATAACATCATAAAATAACCAATTAAAAGTATTGCACCTGAAATAATCTTTCCAAAATATCTACCGGTTGCATTTAAAAAAGAAATGCGTTGCCCATACAAATCGGTTACTTTAATTCGCATAGCCATTTTTCCTACTGTAGCTTGTCTGCCGCCTGATTCTAACAAACTAAAGTACAGCCACCTAATTGTATATGTAATAAATAAATAGAGTGCATTATTTTTAAAAAAGGCATATATAAACAAGGAGAAATCAAAATTGTTTCTATCAAATATATTCTCGGAAGAAATGCCAAATATCAAGCCTATTATTTTATCTATGAAACTAAGTATCAACCCATCAATAATTAGGGCAAGAAGACGCCTACCGAAAGTAGCATAGCTTAATGATTTTCCGGAAATATAGATTGTTCAAATTGTTCCATAATAGATTATTTTGAACCTAAAAATAGTATAATTTAATTTAAAAAAGCAAATAAATATAAATAGTAAAGCCAATCAATTTATTTTGATTGGCTTTACTATTTATATTTATATAGTAGTTATAACAACTACTATATAAACTTATTTAATTATCTCTGTAACCTGTCCTGCACCTACTGTTCTACCACCTTCACGAATTGCAAATTTAAGACCTTTATCCATTGCTATAGGAGCAATCAATTTAACCAATAAATTCACGTTATCGCCAGGCATTACCATTTCAACGCCAGCCGGTAATTCGCACTCACCTGTTACGTCTGTGGTACGGAAGTAGAATTGTGGACGGTATTTGTTAAAGAATGGCGTATGACGACCACCTTCATCTTTACTTAAGATATAC
The DNA here is from genome assembly GCA_903929195.1 of uncultured Bacteroidota bacterium. Lineage (GTDB taxonomy): Bacteria > Bacteroidota > Bacteroidia > Chitinophagales > Chitinophagaceae > CAIYTT01. The sequence goes on along the minus strand of CAIYTT010000042.1, from coordinate 51,958 downwards.
ACCTCACCTTTAAATTCGGTGTGTGGAGTGATGGTTTTAGGAGCGCAAATTACCATACCACGACGAATATCTTTTTTCTCAATACCGCGTAATAATAAACCTGCATTATCACCTGCTTCACCACGGTCTAATAATTTTTTAAACATTTCAACACCTGTACAAGTAGAAGAAAGTGGATCTTCGTTAAAACCAACGATTTCAACGTTTTCACCAACTTTAATCACACCACGCTCAATACGACCTGTAGCAACTGTACCACGACCTGTAATTGTAAATACGTCTTCTACAGACATTAAGAATGGTTGATCTATTGGGCGAGGAGGCAATGGAATATAAGAATCTACTGAATCCATTAAATCTTCTACTGCTTTAACCCATTTTGGATCACCGGCAAGAGCACCTGTTGCAGAACCTTGAGTTATAGGCGTATTATCACCATCGTAACCGTTTTTAGTTAGTAACTCACGGATTTCCATTTCTACTAATTCAAGAATTTCCGGGTCGTCAACTAAGTCAACTTTATTCATGAAAACAACCATACGAGGTACACCAACTTGGCGAGCCAAAAGGATGTGTTCACGAGTTTGAGGCATAGGACCATCTGTAGCTGCAACAACAAGTATTGCACCATCCATTTGTGCCGCACCGGTAATCATATTCTTTACATAGTCAGCGTGACCTGGGCAGTCAACGTGAGCATAGTGACGATTAACAGTTGCATATTCAACGTGAGCTGTGTTGATAGTGATACCGCGCTCTTTTTCTTCAGGAGCCGCATCAATTTCGTCATAACCCTTTTTTGTAGCTAATCCTTTCGATGAAAGAATTGTTGTGATAGCTGCAGTCAAGGTAGTTTTACCATGGTCTACGTGGCCTATGGTACCAATGTTTACATGGGGTTTATCCCTCTTGAAGACGTCTTTTGCCATTGTTATTTTTTTTAAAAGGCTGATTAAATTATTATTAATTATTATTATAAGTAACGCCACAATGGCGTTTATTCCAATTTTTAGCTGTTGATTAGTATATTTATTTTTATATTAGTAAAAATTTATTATACTATTCTAAGCAATGAGCTGTTGAGCAGGATTGAACTGCCGACCTCTTCCTTACCAAGGAAGTGCTCTACCGCTGAGCTACAACAGCTTGTATTTATTTTATAAGCAAAGAACTTCAAAAAACGTTTTATATGCAAAATTAGGTTTAAGCTACAAATTTTATTTGCATGCTTTAAACCTTTTCATTTTAATATGAGCGGAAGACGAGGCTCGAACCCGCGACCTACAGCTTGGAAGGCTGTCGCTCTACCAACTGAGCTACTTCCGCTTATTACAAAATTTGCAAGTACAATATGCGGCCAAAAATTATTGTACCCTACAAACAAATTAAAAAAGTGGGCAGAGAAGGATTCGAACCTCCGTACTCGTGAGAGAACAGATTTACAGTCTGTCGCCTTTAGCCGCTCGGCCATCTACCCATTTTACAAATTAAAAAATCAAAAAACTATTTTAAGTATTTGATTTTCCAATTTCATTGTTTGCAATTAAAAATTTAAATGTATTTGCATATAAATATATTTAAATTTTTAAATTTTGCATTTATTGAGCCACTTGCCGGAATCGAACCAGCGACCTACTGATTACAAATCAGTTGCTCTACCATCTGAGCTAAAGTGGCTATTGTTTCATTATGTAAAGAACTTATTCCCTTTTTGTATTTGGGATTGCAAAAGTAGGTAAGAAAATTCATTTTGCAAATTATTTTACAGACTTTTTAAAGGATACTAAATATTTTTTTTGGACAAATAAATATTTAGTACATGATACACATTAAATTCAAGAAAAATGAATATTGGAATGCAAATTCAAAATAGATACATGCATTCCAATATAAATACTAAATTTAAGAAGTGAGTATTTATGTTTTAAAATGGCATTTTTTGCATGTACACATTAAAGGTATCTTGCTTCCAGTTATGCGTAGCATCGGTCATTTTTATACTGAATGTTGCAAAAATGGTACTGCCATCAGGTGCAATATATCCTTTGCCACCATGGAAATCAGAAGGAGCAAACCACATTTGTACGCTGGACATTGTATCTATAACGAAAGTATAAGAATTTGCACTATCCATAGTGCAAATAATTTTGTTATAATTAAGATTGCCCATAAAATTTTGAATATAAAAAGTTGTAGGGGTATTTGTTGTATCTATTACAATGGAATATAAAGAATCTTTACCTACATAAGTAGCAGAATCACTTCCTATATATACTTGTTTTACATACCATGTACCAAAATATTTACTTATTTTGGCTTTTTCACAATATTTACCTTCATATCCTACCGGACACATACATTTACCATTTGGAGAATCTCTATATACATAACTTGGATTAAGGGTATCTTTATCTTTCCATTGTGCAAGATATTGTGCATTTGCAAAAGAATCATTGCAAAAAGCACCATTAAAACATTTAACACCATTACAAATTGGTGCCTTACCTACTTTCGTACAAGAAAAATAACTAATGGCTGCGAAAGATAAAATTACGATTGCTACCTTTATTAGGGTGCGGTTTTTCTTATTAATCATGTTCAAATTTAGTGATTATTTTAGAATCAGCAAGTTTTTTAATATTATTTTTTTTGCAAAAAACAAAAATATAACTACCGGTTAAAAAAACGTGTGATATTTTGAAGATTATTCTTCATAATATCACACGTTTTTTTATGCATTGCAACTAACTGCAATCCCAATAATTTATACTTGTTTCAATTCAGCTATCAGATTTTGAAGTACTTTTTTGGCATCTCCAAATAACATAGATGTTTTAGGACGGAAGAACAATTCGTTTTCAATACCTGCATATCCGGGCTTCATACTACGTTTATTTACAATTACGTGTTCTGCTTTTTCAACCTCTAGAATAGGCATACCGTATATTGGGCTTGTAGGGTCTTCTTTAGCAGCAGGATTCACAACGTCATTCGCACCAAGAATCAATACCACATTTGTACTTCCCATTTGGTCGTTGGCATCTTCCATTTCCAATAGTTTTTCATAAGGTACATCTGCCTCTGCCAATAATACGTTCATGTGGCCCGGCATACGACCCGCAACCGGGTGAATACCATAAACAACCTCTACTCCTTTTTCACCTAATATTTTTTCTAATTCGTGGCAGGTATGTTGTGCTTGTGCAACAGCAAGCCCATAACCGGGTATTATCATTACTTTCTGAGCATAAGCCATTAATACTGCGGTATCATTAAGCGAAATTTCTTTAAAATTACCTTGTTCTTTTGCAGCACCTGCTACTCCTGCTTTTGCCCCGCCAAACGAACCAATTAATACATTTTTCAACGAACGGTTCATTGCTTTACACATTAGTATGGTTAAAATAGTACCGGCAGAACCAACTAAAATACCACCTGTAAGCATTACCGGATTGTCGTAAAGGAAACCACCGAATGCAGCTGCTACACCCGTAAAAGAGTTTAAAAGTGATATTACCACAGGCATATCTGCACCACCTATTGGCATTACAAACAGAATACCGTATATAGCTGCTAATGATAAGATACCATAAAATAAATAGATTGTAAGGTCGGGAGCAAAGCCACCAATAACAACGGTAGATAAAATGATAATACCACCAAACAGTATAAAATTGATAATTTGTCCGCCTGCAATTGTTTTATCTTTTATTTTACCATTTAGTTTACCCCATGCAATAATACTACCTGCAAAAGATACAGTACCAATTATCATTCCTAAAACAATAATAACAAGTTTGCCAATTGCCGGTTTGTCATCTATGTGAAACTCAATTAAGGAAATAAGCATTGCACAAGCACCACCCATACCATTAAACAAGCTTACCATTTCGGGCATTGCTGTCATTTGTACTTTCTTAGCTGCAATAAAACCAACAACAGTACCTATAATAAGACCACCGAAAATGATTGCATATTTTATTGCTACATTATCACCACCTACTTTCAAGAAAATAGTACCCAAAATAGCAATTGACATACCTACCGCTGCTATCATATTACCTTTACGGGCTGTTTCGGGGTGTGATAACATTTTAAGACCTATAATAAATGTTATTGAACCAATTAGGTAAGCAAGGTTTAAAATTAAAGTTGATATATTTTGATCCATTGTTTTTTGAATTAAAAAAACTACTATTATTAAAAATATATTGTGAATTATTTTTTCTTCTTTTTGTCAAACATTTCTAACATTCTGTCTGTAACAACAAAACCACCTACCACATTTAATGTTCCTAATACAACTGCTAAGAAACCTAATACTTGCGAGAAAATGTCGGTAGCCTCACCCATAACAATAATGGCGCCAATAATAACAACACCATGTATGGCATTTGCACCACTCATTAATGGGGTATGTAATACGGCAGGCACTCGCGATATTACTTCTATGCCTAAAAATATAGACAAAATAACAATTGTTATTAAGCGATAATTGGCAGGGTCTGTAAATAAATGTAATATAAAATCCATAATTACTGATTAAATCTTTTAGATTATTGAATATATTTATTAATTTGCTACTGCAACTAAAGAATTGACTCTTTCGTTTACTATTTTACCATCGTGTGCAATACAAGTGCCTTTAACTATATCATCTTCAAAATTCAGGTTGATACCACCTTCCTTATTAATGATTAATTTAGAGAAATTTAATAGGTTTTTACTGTATAGTTTACTTGCATCGGCAGGTGCGGTTGCTGCAAGTGCAGAATTACCTATTATGGTAACACCATTATGCATTATTGTTTTATCGTTTTCGGTTAAATCCGTATTTCCACCTGTTACAGAAGCCAAATCAACAATAAGAGAACCTGCTCTCATGTCTTCAATCATTGCTTTTGTAATTAAGATAGGTGCTTTTTTCCCGGGTATTTGTGCTGTAGAAATGATAATATCTGATTTTTTAGCATGCTCATGAATCTTCTCTCTTTGCTTCCGCTGAAAATCTTCACTTTGTTCTACTGCATAACCACCTGCTTTAGATGCGTCTGCAGCACCCTCAACTTCTACAAATTTTGCTCCTAAACTCATTACTTCTTCCTTCACAGCCGGTCTGGTATCAAACACTTCTACTACCGCACCTAATCTTCTGGCTGTAGCAATAGCTTGCAAACCTGCAACACCTGCCCCTAATATCAATACTTTAGCCGGAGGTATGCTACCCGCTGCGGTCATAAACATAGGGAAATATCTGCAATATTGAGTTGCAGCTAAAAGTACGGCTTTATAACCTGCAATATTTGCTTGTGAGCTTAGTACATCCATAGATTGTGCGCGGGTAGTACGCGGTATGGTATCCATACTAAATACGGTATATCCTTTTTCTGCCCATTTTTGCATTAATCCGGGTACAAAAAGAGGTTGGAAAATACCCATTACAACCGCTCCGGGCTTTACTTCGCCAATATTAGCAGCTTGTAACGACAAAACAACATCGGCATTTGCTCTTATTTCTTGTCCGTCTTTAATTAATGCCCCTGCGTCTATATAAGACTGATTATTGAAAAAGGCAGTTTCGCCTGCGTTATGTTCCACCCAAACTGCAACATTCATTTTTACAAGGGCAGAAACTACCTCCGGTACCAGCGATACACGTGATTCTGAAGACTGTTCTTTTAATACACCAATGACCATAATTATTGTTCCGGTTCTTTAAATAAGACAGATAATAAAATTAATTACATTGAAAATAACATTATATTATTTTTCAAGGCTGCCTATGAAATAACGTTTACTATTTCGATGCAAAAGTAATATTAAACACAATTTATGCAAGAATTTTCAACAAATTAATCTAAATATTATTGAAATAAAATCATAATCACGATTTCAAATTATAAATTTAAACTATTAATGCATATATTTTAATTATTTAACGCCCTATATGTATGAATCATTTATTGCATTGTATATTTAAAATACATTTAATTCAATATATTATAAACTAATTTTTAAAGAAAAAATTCTGTAACTATTTTTTTATTCATGTTTTTAATTAATTTACATTGCAAAATAAAACACAAAAAAATGACAAACACAGAAAAGAGAATCGTATTGGTAACCGGTGGTACAGGTGGTTTAGGTACTGCTATGTGCAAAAAATTATATGATGATGGATATATTGTTGTAGCCAATTATCATAATGAAACAAAAGCAATGGCATGGAAAAAGAAAATGCATGAGGAAGGCTATAATATAGATATCTATTTTGCCGATGTAGCAAATTACGATTCTTGTGGTCTTATGATTGAAAAAATTGCGAAAGAAGTAGGACATGTAGATGTTTTAGTTAACAATGCAGGTATTACAAAAGACGGTGCATTCAGAAAAATGAGCTACGAGAACTGGCGTGCCGTAATTTCTACTAACCTCGACAGTGTATTTAATTGCACAAGACATGTAATTAATCACATGATAGAAAAAGGTTTTGGTAGAGTCATCAATATTTCGTCTGTAAATGGGCAAAAAGGGCAATTCGGTCAAGCAAACTATTCGGCAGCTAAAGCAGGTATGCATGGTTTTACAAAAACACTTGCAATGGAAGTTGCCAATAAAGGTATTACCGTAAATACAATATCGCCCGGCTACATAGGTACCGATATGGTAATGGCTGTGAAGGAAGAAGTAAGAAATCAAATTATAGCCCAAATACCATTGGGCAGGTTGGGCGGCACCGAAGAAGTTGCTTATTTAGTTTCTTTCCTCGCATCAGAACATGCTAATTTTATTACAGGTGCCAATTTAAGTATTAATGGTGGGCAACATGTGTATTAGTATCACATAATACACTGTCTAATTTTTTGTACAGTAATACAAATGCTAATTGATAGGTTTGTATTACTGTACAAAAAATTGTTGTTTCATTTTCGTCCAACATTTAAATAAATTTTTCAACACAAATTGAGTTATATATATTTTGCCGGCATCCAAATAAAAAATCTAAATTTGCACTAATATAAATGATGGGTATGGCAAAGTATATAGACATTTTTACTGATTTCGGTTTTAAGAATGTTTTAAGTGATGCCTAACTTTCTAAAATGAGCGATGTAGCAAAGGCAGCTTATAATGCCGACTTGAAGACATACAGAGATACTATTTCTAAGATTACGACTGCTAAACAAGAAGGGATTTATTTGTAGCTAAAAATTGCTTAAAAAAAGGAATGTCCATCCTTGATACTGCTGATTTAACAGGGCTTAGCGTAGAAGAAATAAAAAGTCAGCTATATACCTCTATGAGCTGAATAAAATTTATGTTAAATAAATTTATTCTATACATTATTTAGAAGCATTTTCAGGTTTAATTATACTTTTAAACCCAATAGTTTAATTTTGCAGCCGAAATGCAACAAAAAATAAAAAATATTATTCAATCCTCTGTTGATGTAAAGCAACAAATAGTAACAAACGAAACTTTATTATTAAAAATAGAGCAAGTTACTAAAGCAGTTGCCCAAGCATTTGCCAATGGTAATAAAGTACTGTTTTGCGGCAATGGCGGTAGTGCTGCCGATGCTCAACACCTTGCTGCGGAATTTAGCGGTAGGTTTTATACAGATAGAGACCCATTACCATCGGAGGCTTTACACTGTAATACTTCTTATTTAACTGCCGTTGCTAACGATTACAGCTTCGATGTCGTCTATAGTCGTATGGTGAAAGGAATGGGTAAGCCGGGAGATGTATTGATAGGATTAAGTACATCGGGCAATTCTGTTAATATTATTAAAGCAATGGAACAAGCTACTGCTATTGGCATGATTACTGTATGTTTTACAGGTGAAACAGGTGGTAAATTAAAAGACAATTGCACCTATTTAATAAATGTACCCAGTAAAGATACTCCTCGAATACAGGAATCTCACATTATGATAGGGCATATTGTTTGCGAATTAGTTGAAAAAGAATTATTTAATACTATATAATATGAATTTTGTTGATAATAGTAATGAAATAGACAAAACATGGACTCTGTTTTTAGATAGAGATGGTGTTATTAATGAAGAATGTGTGGGGAGTTATATTACTAATTGGAATGAATTTAACTTTCTTGAAGGTGCAGTAGATGCTTTAAAAATACTTAGTTCTAAATTCGGTTTAATTGTAGTTGTTACCAATCAGCGTGGTGTAGAAAAAGGAATAATGACCTTAAATGACCTTAGAGAAATAAATAGTAATATTTTACAAACAGTTAGTTTGCAAGGGGGTAAAATAGACCGTATTTATAATTGTACTGCCCTATTGGATACCGACCAAAACAGGAAACCCAATACAGGAATGGCATTGCAGGCAAAAGCTGATTTCCCCAATATTGATTTTAAACGAAGCATAATGATTGGCAATAGTCTTAGTGATATGGAATTCGGGAAAAGAATGGGCATGCATACCGTTTTTATTACTACTAAATATGAACCTTTGGCATTGCCACATGATTTAATAGACGAACAATACGATTCTTTATACGACTGGACCTTAAAATTAGTGCCAACTGCGGTTTAGAAAATCGGGTGATGGATACGCTGTAAAAAGATTTATTCTGCTCTGCCTACCCATTGTTCGGGGTTTAACTGCATTGTTTGCATTTTGCTGCCTGCCGACCGCCAAATTTGAAAATTAAGAGTAGGTTTACCGTCTTCATTGTTTGCTACAATACCTATTGGTTGCATTTTACGAACTTTTTCTCCCGGTGAAACTAAGGTGTTGAATAAATTGTTATATACAGTGAAATAATTACCATGTTGTATTAATACAATTAATTTACCATCCATATTTACTACACTACTTACTGTGCCGTCAAATACGGCTGTTACAGTGCCATTTGTGTAGGTTTGTATATCTATGCCATTATTATAATATTCTATATTACCAACACGGTAATTCCCAAAGTGACAACTGATAACCCCTTGCGAAATTGGATATATTAATTTGCCTTTGCTTTTCTCGAAGTTGGTTGCAGCTGCCATATCACTGGGCGTCATATAAAGATTAGGTTGATTGCCGGGCGTTTTTGTTGGTACTAACGGGTTAAATACTAATTTAGAATTACTGTTTTTTGCAGCACTGTCTTCTATCGTTTTCATTTTGCTTACAATAATCTCATTTATTGCATCACTTATTTTCTTTTCCGCTTTTTTCTTTTTATCAAGTTCGGCAATTAATTGTTTTTCTTTTTCTTTTATTTTCTGCACTAATTCTTCTGCTTCTTTTGTTTCTTGCAAAAGTATTTTGCTTTGCGAATTATTTAATACAAGCAGTTTCTCTCTATTCACACGTTCGCTTTTTAGCGTAAGCAAGGTTTTATTTAATTCTTCTTCCGTAGCTTTTATTTTTTCTACTTGTTGTTGCCGATATTCTCTTAGCTTCTTTACATATTTCATTCTGCGCATAGCATCATTAAAATCGTTAGCAGAAAACAAATAAGCAAACAAATTTAAATTACCTCTACTTTCGTAAGAATACCTGATGGACCTTGCATAAATAAGTTTATAATTTTCAATTTTTTGTATTAAAAAATTTATTTCACTTTTATAGGCAGCAATAGAGCTGCTTATATCATCTACTTCATCATTAATGTTTACCATTAATTTATGTCTGTCGGCAACCTGGTGTTGTAGTGCTTGCAACTGATTGATGGATACATTTTTATCATCTCGCAAGGCGGTAAGCTCTTTTTGTGTTTCGGCAATGTCTGCAAGTAGTTCTTTGCGTTGATTTTCTAATTTCGCCCTTGTTTCCACGGTTGGTTTGTCTTGCGATATGGCAGACGAGGAAAATAAGAGCAGTAAAAAAACAGCTAATAAACGCATCATATATTTAATAAAATCACTTTATTTTGCTTACCCACTGCTCGGGATTTAATTTTATTTGAGACTTTTTAGTTCCTGCCTTCCATATCTGGAAATTAATGGTAGGCACACCTTCATCATTTGCGGCAACTATACCTATTACTTCTTTGGTAGATACATGCTGGTCTTTTTTTACGTTTACAGTAGCTAATCCATTATAAACCGTAAAATAATTTCCATGTTGCACAATAACTACTTGATTACTGCCCACGGTAGAAAATACACTGCTTACAGTACCTTCAAATACGGCTCTTACGGTTGCATTGTCGGCTGTACGTATATCGATACCGGGGTTGTCAATCATTACTTTTTCTGCCAATGGGTGTGGGTGTGTACCAAAATGGTCTGATATAAATCCTTTTTCAACCGGCCAATACAGTTTTCCTTTATTCCCTTCAAAATTATTAGACAATGCTAAATCTGATGGCGTAAGCAACAAAGGTTGTTCTGTTTCCGTTTTTGCAGGCTTTGGTGTTTTAGTTACCGGTGTTTTTGTCGGATTTACTACCTCAGCCGGATTTTTACCCGGTGTTTTTACAGGTTCTTTTACATTAGGGTTTGCCTTAGCAGCGGCTGCCAGTCTTTTCTTCTCCTCTGCCTCTGCTTTTTCGCGGGCAAGTTGCATTTCTCGTTCTATAACCAATTTAATAGCTTCATTAATTCTATTGGCTACAATTCTTTTCTTTTCTATTTCTTTCATCAACTCGCCCTCTTTACCTTTCAGCTTGGTAACCACCTGGTTTGTTTCATCTGTTTCTTTTACCAATACTTGTTTCTGTTGTATTTGGGAATTTAATAACTCATCTTTTTGAGTTTTCTCAACATTTAAAGCACCAATTTTATCTTGTAGCTTGGTTTGTGTTTGCCTTATTAATTCTACTTGTTGTTTTCTGAAATCTCTGAATTTTTGGAGGTATTTCATTCTTCTTACAGCATCATTAAAATCGTAAGACGAGAAAAGGAAAGCCATCATATCATAACTACTTCTACTTTCGTAGGCATAACGTATAGATTGTGCATATCTAATTCTATATTGTTCTAATAAACCTTTAAGGTTGCCAACTTCAATAGATGAAATTTGTATGGAATTATCTATATTACTTATTTCTTGGTTTATATTGGTTATAAGTCGCTGTCTATTAGCCAGTTTTTGTTGTAATGCACTTAATTGGCTTAAACTTGCATTTTTATCTTGTTTTATTGCATCCAGTTCTTTTTGTGTTTCGGCAATAGCCTTTAATATCTCTTTTCTATTTTCTTCTAATTGAGACCGTGATGGCAAATTCTCTGCCTTTACCGCAGGTTGTTGCGCCTGTAGAGTAAAAGATACAATAAGAAATAAAAACAGAGAGATTAATCGCATGAAAATTCTTAATAATTGCCAAAAATAATTCATTTCAAGCCTTCTTTTGCCTAATAATTATTTTTTATCACGATTTTACAACTATTTTCTATAAAAACAAACAATAAGTTATGTATAATGTCTTACGTTTGTTATTAATTATCTAAATGGTAAATTATGTTGTATTCAATGACAGGTTTTGGACGGGCAGAAAGCATGGTAAATGGTCGTCTGGTAATAGTAGAATTAAAAGCACTTAATGGTAAGCAATTTGAAGTAATGACAAAATTGCCTCCAATTTTACGTTCTTATGAATTAGATATAAGAAATATACTAAACGGGGTATTGCTTAGAGGCAATATTGACCTTACAGTTATTGTAAAACAACAAGGTTCGGGTAAGCCAATGGTTGTAAATACAGACTTAGCTCTTTTTTATTATGAAGGCATGAAACAAATAGCCGATAAAATAGGAATAACGCAAGATAATGTTATTTCTACTTTAATGCGTATGCCCGAAGTTGTGGCACCGGACCAAGATATGGTAAGCGAAGAAGACTGGGAAAGCATAAAAAAAATTATAAATATTGCTGCTGCTCAGCTTATGGAACATCGCTTGCAAGAAGGTTCTGCAATGCTTAAAGATATTACATTACGCATAACCAACATAGAGCAATATATGGAAAAAGTAATATTGCTGGAGGGCGAACGAATGGAACGAATAAGAACAAAGCTTGGACAATGGCTTGCAGATATGGTAGGCAAAGACAAAGTTGACGCCAATAGATTTGAGCAAGAAATGATTTACTATTTAGAAAGGTTAGATTTTACCGAAGAAAAAACACGATTAAAACAACATTGCCACTATTTTCATGAATCTATTATTGTAAATGATAATGCAATTGGCAGAAAACTAAATTTTATTTTACAAGAAATAGGTAGAGAGGTGAATACATTAGGCTCTAAAGCGAATCATGCAGAAATACAACAAATTGTAATTAACATGAAAGATGAACTTGAAAAAGCAAAAGAATTAGTATTGAATATACTGTAATATTGCTGCATCTTATTTTGTTACCTTTACTTATTCAATATCTAACGTATGAATTTATCTATACCGGCAAAATTAGCTAATTATATTGGTGGCAGCCTGCAAGCACCCATAGATGGAAATTATTTGGATAATATAAACCCTGCCACAGGCGAAGTCTATTGCCAAATACCGGACAGCAACACAAAAGATGTATTAGAAGCAATAGGAGCTGCCAAAGCAGCGTTTCCGTTATGGAGTACTACTACTCTTGAAGACCGTTTTAAAATACTGAATAAGATTGCCGAGCTTATAGATGCAAATATGGATGCTTTGGCTATTGCAGAAACCAATGATAATGGCAAACCTTTATGGCTAAGTAGCAGGGTAGATATACCAAGAGCATCTGCCAATTTTCGCTTTTTTGCTACCGGTATTATGCACTTCAGCACCGAAGCCCATAACATGGAAGACAAAGCAATAAACTATACTCTACGCCAACCTATTGGGGTAGTAGGTTGCATTTCGCCATGGAATTTGCCACTTTATTTATTTACTTGGAAAATTGCCCCTGCATTGGCAGCCGGTAATTGTGTAATAGCAAAACCAAGTGAAGTAACACCTGCTACGGCTTATCTGTTAAGCCATATATGCCGCGAAGCAGGCTTGCCGGCAGGCGTATTGAATATAGTACATGGTACAGGGCAAAATTGTGGGTCGGTAATAGTGAGCCATAAAGATATAAAAGCCATCTCTTTTACAGGTAGCACCAGAGCAGGCAAAGAAATTGCTGCTGTTGCTGCACCTATGTTTAAAAAGATGTCTTTAGAATTAGGTGGCAAAAACCCCAATATTATATTTGCAGATTGCGACTGGGATAAAATGATGCGTACCACACTACAATCTTCTTTTAGTAACCAAGGGCAAATATGCCTTTGTGGTTCCAGAATACTAATTGAAGAAAGCATATACGAGAAATTTAAAAACGAATTTATAGCCCGTGCAAAAAAACTGACTGTTGGCGACCCGTTAGACGATAATAGCAAACAAGGTGCGGTGGTAAGTAAACTACATTACGAAAAAATTTTAGCGTGTATAGAACTTGCGAAACAAGAAGGCGGTAAAATTCTATTAGGTGGTAAAGCAATACAGCTTACAGGCAGGTGCGAAAACGGATATTTTATTGAACCTACCATAATTGAAGGTTTGGGACCCGACTGTAGAACCAATATAGAAGAGATATTTGGACCGGTAGTTACCTTACAATCTTTTGTAAACGAAGAAGAAGCCTTGATGCTTGCCAATTACAGCGATTATGGCTTATCGGCTACCATATGGACGCAAGACATAACAAAAGCAAACAGAATAGCCGCAACCGTGCAAAGTGGTATTATCTGGATAAATTGTTGGCTAATACGGGATTTACGCACTCCTTTCGGTGGCTTTAAAAACTCAGGTGTAGGTCGCGAAGGTGGCTGGGACGCATTACGCTTTTTTACAGAACCCAAAAATGTATGTATTGAGTTGTAAATCACATTCTATGCATTTTGTTGGTCTAAAAAATTGGTGGTTTTTTAGTGAATGCTAAAAAAAAGCCCGTCATTCCGCTTTTTAGAGGATTATATTTTTGACATGCATGCTGCCCTTTTTCTAATAGGGATGATACTTCTCAAAGGCGTGGCTCAGCTATTATTCATGAATAAATTGGTGAAAATTAGACCACAGTTTCGATTTTTATATTTATTTTATATAATTATTGAATATTTAATTGAATATTTTAGTTTTCTTGAGTAATACTATAATGTATAGTATATAATATTATTAATTGTTTTAAAAACAAATTAATAATATTATATTTGCTATTCTTTTGCTATAGTATATGAACAAAAACCCGACTTATATTGACTTATTTGCAGGATGTGGTGGATTGTCGCTCGGTCTGTATAATGCAGGGTGGAAAGGGTTATTTGCCATAGAAAAAAGCCCTGATGCTTTTAAAACACTAAAACATAATTTAATTGATAAGAAAAGTCATTTTAATTGGCCAAAATGGTTAGGTGAACCCGGCCATTTAGAGATTGAAGCAGTAATTGAAAAACATAAAGAACAATTAAAAGATTTACAAGGTAAAGTAGATCTTGTAGCTGGAGGCCCACCTTGTCAAGGGTTTTCAATGGCTGGCAGACGCAATGAAAACGACCACAGAAATAACCTTATTAAATCTTACATTGATTTTATAGAAATAGTAAAGCCCAAAATTCTTTTTTTTGAGAATGTAAAGGGTTTTACGTTGGAATTTAAAAAAAACAGAGATAAAGGCAAGGAATATTCGTTATTTGTTCAAAAATCGCTTGAAGATTCTGGTTATTATGTAAAAGGAGAATTGATTAATTTTGGAGAATACGGTATCCCGCAGAAAAGAACGAGGTTTATTCTGGTGGGTGTAAGGAAAGATATTCCAAAAGCATCAGAAGAACTGGTAGCCAATTTCTTCTATACGATTAAAGCTAATACTTGTTCTTTCCTGAATGAAAAGAATTTAAGTATTGACAGCAATTTGCAGGATGCGATATCCGACCTATTGAAAGAAAACGAGTTACGCGAATCACCGGATACAAAAAGCTATCAGGCAGGTACGTATTCAAAACAGAATAGCCCTTATCAGGTATTTATGCGAAAGGGGGTGGACAAAGAAATTGCCGACAGCCATAGATTCCCGAAACACAGACCGGATATTATAGAAAAATTTCTGGCAATAATTAGTGATAGCGGCAGAAAAAACAAAGACGTTTCTAAAGACCTCAGGCAGAGGTATAATATAAAAAAACATACTGTAATTCCTTTGGACGGGGTACAAAAAAGCCCAACAATTACTACTCTACCCGATGATTATATTCACTACAGCGAACCGAGGATTTTAACAGTACGGGAATATGCAAGGATACAAAGTTTCCCTGACTGGTATGAGTTTCAGGGGAAATATACTACAGGAGGGAAATTAAGAACAAAAGAAGTGCCGAGGTATTCACAAATAGGCAATGCCATACCACCATTATTTGGGGAACAATGTGGTATAGTTTTAAAAGAAATGGTAAATTGATGGATACTAATATAGATTTACACTTCAAAACAAATGTTCAACTTAAAAGCATCATTGGTAAAGATCTTATCAATGATGATAATATTGCTATATTAGAACTAGTAAAAAACTCATTTGATGCTGACGCTAAAAAAGTAGATATCACATTTGTCAATCTTAAAAATTCAGATGATAACAATCTTACAAACAATAATAATTTTACTGATTTTACTTCAAGATTAATTATTAAAGATGATGGTGTCGGGATGAGTCTTGTTGACATCAAAGATAAATGGCTAAATATTGCCTACTCAGAAAAAAAAAATAATACGAGGCAGCACAATAGAATGATGGCCGGTGCAAAAGGAGTTGGAAGATTTTCTTGTGATAGATTGGGGGAGTTTTTAAACCTTTATACAAAACAGAAAAATAGCGAAAACTATATAAAAATTTTCATTGATTGGAAAGCTTTTGAAATTGAAAATGATAAAGATAAAGAAATACAATCTATCGCCATAAAGTATGACATTTTAAATGAGAATGAATTATTTGAATATAAAATTGCGCCATTTCAACAAGGAGTTGTTTTAGAGGTAATAAAATTAAGGAGCAAATGGGTTTATCCAGTAAAAAATGAAACAGGGACTATTATTGATTGGGACACAAAAAAATTAATAGATTTAAAAAGATATTTAGAGAAATTAATAAATCCTAACCAAGCATTTGAAAAAAGTGATTTTGGCATTTACTTAAATGTAATGGGTTTTGAAGGGGAAAATGAAAGAAAAAAAAATGAAGAAAAATTTATTGGAAAAGTTGAAAATTCTATTTTTGAAAAATTAGATTTCAAAACAACAAGTATTGAGAGTAATATTATTGATGGAGGCAAAGTCATATATACAGAATTAAAGGATAAGGGGCAAATAATTTTTTGGATAAAAGAAAAAAACGAGTTTTATCCTGAAATAAAAAACGTAAAAATCATACTTTATTACTTAAATCCATACACCAAAGCATTTTTCACTAAACAAACAGGTGTGCGACCCATTGATTATGGATCAATTTATGTTTTTTTAAATGGTTTTCGTGTTCCCCCCTATGGTGAATTTGGTGATGATTGGTTAAATTTAGAATTAAGAAAAGGGCAAGGGTATGCTAGATTTTTAGGTCAAAGAGAATTAGTTGGTAGAATTGAAATTTTAGATTCGGAAAACGATTTTAAGGTTATATCAAGTCGAGAAGGGATTATAAAAAATGAAAGTTATAAAAAGTTAACTGAGCAAAAAAATGGCTACTTTTTTAAGATATTTAAACGACTTGAAAAATATGTTGTAGATGGCCTTGCTTGGGATAGTATTCCTGAAGACGATAGGGATAAAATTAGCGACATAGAGAAGAAGATTATATCTGGCGAGACTAACGAAAATGATTTAGTTTTTCGTGAGGATGATGTAACAAAAAGAAAAAGAATTTATGCTTCAATACATTCAATTATTTCGGCAAAAGCAGATACCGTAATAAAGATTTATATTAACGAAAATCTCATTCTTGACAAAATAAATGAAGAGAAAAAGAACTCAGAACGAGAGTTTGAACAATTAATTTCAGATTTTGAAAACAAAAAAATTGATGTTGATGTTCTAAATAGAATTTTGCAGAAAAAAGCAGAGCAAAATAAAGATTTAGAAAAACAGCTTGCAGATTTTTCTAAATATACGACAACTGAGGCTACTGCAAAGGCTATTACGGAATTACAATATTATAAAGAAACGATTGTAAGACAGACTCAAATTATCGAAGAACTTAAAGTAAAATTAGAGAAGGAAAAAGAAGAAAAAGAAGAACAAAAAAAAATTATTCAACTGCTTGAATCTCAAAAAGAAGTTGCAGAACAGAGGGTTATTGAAGAAAAGAATAGGCGATTCGAGGCAGAAAAAGAAACAAATAGATTAAAGGAAATCGAAATACCTGCACTTAAGCAGGAATTAGAACAACAAATATCTGAAACACTGTTTTCTAAAGCAGACAGAGGTACAGAGAAAGATGACCTATTGAGTATTCAACATCATATATACAGGCATTCAGCACAACATATTACTGCTTATATTGAACAATTAGTTGATTCAATCAACAAAGATTCACCTAAAGACGAATTATTAAAATTAGCCAGCAAAATTTCCTTTGAAAACAAGAAGATAATTACATTATCAAGATTTGTTACAAAAGCACAGTTCGACACTACTGTTACCAAAATACATGCAGATTTGATTAAGTTTGTAAATGAATATGTTCTAAATGTCTATCAGGAATATAGTCATTTTATTATGAATAATCAAAATTTAAGAATGACTGCAACTACCCCTCAAAATATTATTTTTGATTGTTCTTTTAGACCAATTGAATTAATTATTATTTTGGATAACATTTTAAATAATTCATTAAAAGCAAATGCAAAAAATGTCAACATTAGTTGGGAAAGTATTAGTACATCAGAAATTATTTTGCATATTTTGGATGATGGTAAGGGAATAGAAGATAAGTATTTACAAAGAATTTTTGACCCGAGATTTACTACGACCAATGGGTCAGGCTTAGGTCTATATCACACAAAAGAAGTAATTGAAAAAATGGGAGGAGAAATTTCAGTCAACAACAAGCTTAAACAAGGTGTTGAATTTATTTTAAAATTTAAAAAATGAAATTGAGCTATAAAATACTTTGGATAGATGATAATATAGAGGACTATATTGAAATGGGAATTAAATCGGAATTTCTTTCTTTTTTAGAAAATCTCGGATTTATACCACTAATTGATACATTTGAAGATAGTAATAAAGCAGAAGAATCTTTAAAATCAACCAAATATGATCTAATACTATCCGATTATAGTATTGATGAAAAGGGAAAAGAAAAGGAAAAGCAGGGCGATGTACTTATCCAAAAGATTCGCGATGGTGGGGTTTTTACTGAAGTCTTGTTTTATTCTGCCCAAAAAAACTTTGATGAAATCGCAAAAAATTTATATCGTGATAGGGTATCATTTTTTAGTTTGGTGGGAGATGAAGGTATGAGGGAATTTAGAAGCAGAACTTTTCGACTAATTGAATTGACTATATCAAAACTTCAAGAAATTAATAGTATTAGGGGGCTGGTAATGGCGGAAACAAGTGAACTTGACAACACAATAATAGAAATTTTATCCTGTTTCTTAGCCGATAACAATGATGATACAGAGAAAATAAGAACATATATCATTGATTCAGTCATTAAGTCATCGGTGTCAAATTGTGATCGAGCTAACAAATTACATGAACATAAAAACGCTGAGATATTAAAGGAAAGAGTTTTTGATGCCGATAAAAAAGCTCGTACGATAGGCCGATTGATTAAAATAAAACAGTTACAGAACACAGAACCGTTTATTGACTTTTATTCTAACTACAAAAAGGATGTCTTAGATATTCGAAATGATTTAGCCCATGCGAAAAGTGATACTATTGATGGAATTGAATATTTAATTATTTCAAAAAAAGATGGACAACATCCGGAGAAATTTAATCAAGATACTTGCATTCACATAAGAAAAAACCTAAGGAAATATACTGATATTTTGAAAGCGATTAGAGAAACTACTTTACCTCATTTAGAATAAATTTATCAAGGTCTGTTCTTCCTAATTTTCTTCAGGGAATCAGGAAGCGAATAAATAAAACCCTTTCCGAAAGTATTCAAAGAACTGAAGCTAAATGTATAATTCTATTGTTGGAAATCATACCTCAGTTTAAACGGTATTAAACAGGTGGAAATTACCTTAAAGTTCAAACAAAAATCACACAAAAACCACTTACCCTCAAACCCTTACCTATCAATAAAAAAAAATCAAAACCACCTTAATTAGGTGCAATTAAACATCAAACTCCAATCTATAAATACAATACCTTACACCCGATATACCAAATATAAAAACTCCCGTTCAAAATCCAATTGGGCAATTTGTGAGCAATTTTTATTTTACAAGTATCTCAATATCAACGAAGCATAAAAATAAAACTGCCCAAAATTCTTTTTTAAACCAATGAGCAAAACCCAAATAAAATCTACGAAAAACAACACAAAACAAAAAGCCCACCCTCCGTTTTTCCGGATTTTCCGCAAGGGAATCTAGAAGTATAATAATTAGAAGGGTAGGTTTAGGAAAAGTAGATATTATTTATTTACAACAACAGTTTAATGTATTTGATTTATTAAAACCTACTCATTAAGTAATCTTTTATCTAATGCAAGAGCTTGTACATTCATAATTTTTATTTTATTAAATTCTATATGCGATGGGTTTAATAAATAATTATACTCATCGGGTACAATTACAGATGGAATTTTTAGTGCAAGATTTTTTTTGTTTTTAATAAAATTATCTCCAATAATTCTTAAATAGTCGGGTGGTGGGTTACTGTACCAATAAGGAGATAAATTTTCTTTTAGAATAATATCAATAAAATTATCAGGAATAAAAATAGAGGCTATACTAAAAATACTACCCTGAATTTTTCCTATATGAGCCAAACTTTCAAGCAAAGCTAATGCCCTACTTTCGGCAGTATAAACAATATAAGTATTTTTACTGTTCCATCTACCACCAAACATGGCTGCCCCTTTGCCGCTTAGGTCTTCAATAAACTCTTTTTTTGCTATTCTATATACGACCATTAAGCAAAAATTCCGTTTTCAATTTTACCTAATTCTTCAATAAGCATGTTTATGCCTATACAGGTATCTAAATATTCTTTGGGTTTTTTATTGCCTAACACCATTAATTTACAATCCATCCACTCCCTAAAGTTATTTAAATTGCCAAATACCTCCTCGCCGCGTGCATATAACTTTGCTAATTCTACAATTCTTTCAGATTGGTCTAAAGATAATTTTTCATTATCAGTGTACCTTCTTAATGTTCTATCTGTGGTATGTATGATATTCGCCATTTCTACCAACGATAAATTTGCGATATTCATCATGTTAGTCATTGCATTTTTAGGTATTCCGGAGCGTATTACCCCTATTAAATCACTCTCATTTTGTATAGTTCTAAATTCTTTTTCTTTATTTAAACCCATAATACCTATCGTTTTTGCTGCTATAGATTGTATAGGTAAATAATTTGCAAAATAGGGTTCTGTTAGTTGTGTTTCCTGTTCATTATTTTCTTCAACTATGTAGTTTTTCTCTTTATTTTTTCTCATCTTCCGTATTTTGTCCACAAGGTACGGTTTTTTGTCCGGTTTATTTATTTTATTTAATATCCTCTGCCATCTTTTTGCTCCATATAATTCATAAAAGCACGATTGGCAACTTTATTGCCTCCCGGGGTGGGGTAGTTTCCTGTAAAATACCAGTCTCCTTGGTTATTAGGGCATGCATTGTGCAATCCTTCAAGTGTTTGGTATATAACATCTACCTCCGCTCCTACTTCTTCGTGGCGTAATAATTCTGCAATTTTAATGCTTACTTGTTCTGCTGTAAAGGGTTCGTATATCGCTTTTACATAATTTTGTTTGTCTAACTGTCCAAAAGAATCAGATAGAACACATTGTTCGTAAACATCTCGTAAGATTCTGGATTTTTTAGTGTCTTTTAATAATTCAACTGCTGCCTGAAATGCAATAAAATCACCCATTTTACTCATGTCAATTCCATAACAATCGGGGTATCTTATTTGTGGGGCAGAAGAAAGGATAATAATGCGTTTAGGCTCTAAGCGATTCAGCATTTTTACTATACTTTCTCTCAAGGTAGTACCCCTTACAATAGAATCGTCAATAACTACTAAAGTATCTCCTTTTTTTACTGTGCCATAAGTAATGTCGTAAACATGCTGCACCATTTCATTTCGGCTGGCATCTTCGGTAATAAAAGTGCGCATTTTCACATCTTTTATGGCTATTTTCTCTATTCTTACTTTCCTGTTTATAAGTTCGCGAAGCTCTTCTTCGGTCATCGTATCCTTGTTGGCAAGAATACGTTTTAGTTTTTTTTCGTTTAAGAAATCCTCTAAGCCTTTTATTAAGCCATAGAAGGCAGTTTCGGCAGTATTGGGAATATAAGAAACAATAGTGTTTTTTAGGTCATTATTCAATGCTTTTAATGTTTCGCCAGCCAGATTATAACCTAATTGTATTCGTTCTCTATAAATATTCGGGTCGCTGCCACGGCTAAAATAAATACGTTCGAAACTACAAGCCGCTAATTTTTGAGGAGGCAATATTTCAATATTATTATAGTTCCCATCGGCAGTTACTATAATTGCATGTCCGGGTTCCAATTGAAAAACTTCGTTTTGAGGTACATTAAAAGCCGTCATAATAGCGGCTCGTTCGCTGGCAGCAATAATAACCTCTTCATTTTTATAAAAATAACAAGGTCTTATACCATTAGCATCCCGCATTATAAAACTATCACCATTACCTAATAAGCCACAAAAAACATAACCACCGTCAAATTTTGTTGTTGCAGTCCTTAAAACATTTATTAGGTGGTCTAAAGAAGTTTTTTCGGTATCTCTTGCACATAGATAGTGATATATAACCTCTATCATAGCACCCATATCACTTTGTTTCATAACACCGGTAGGTGTTTCTTCAAGCATTGTAAATAACTCATCGGTATTTACTAAGTTAAAGTTGCCTGCCATCGTTAAGTGGTTGGCAGGATTTAGGTCGGGTTTTACAAACGGGTGGCAAAATGCTTCATTGTTTTTGCCTTGTGTGCCGTAACGTAAATGCCCAAGCATTACCTCGCCCACAAATTTCATATACCCCTTCATTAATACAGGGTGCTGTAATATTTCGGGATACATTTTTTCCAATTCGGCAACATCATTATTAATATTCCGAAAAATCTCAGCAATTGCCTGATTACCACTTATTCGCATTCTGTGTGCAAACTGGTAACCCGGTTGGGTGTCTAACTTTACAGTAGCAATACCTGCGCCATCCTGACCCCGATTGTGCTGTTTCTCCATAAGTAAACACAACTTATTTAATCCGTAAAAGGATGTTCCGTATTTATGTTGGTAAAATGAAAGTGGTTGTAAAAGGCGTATATATGCTAAACCACATTCATGACGTATTGCATCAGACATTAGGCAACAAATATACAAATCTTTATGCTATACACCACAATATAGTAAGTTTGTTATTTTCTATAAAGTTGTTTATTTTAATTTGATATAAACTTCATATTAAATAAGGTTGTGAGCAATAATAATACCCCTAATACCAATAAAATGATAGAGGAGATATTGTGTAGCAAAGAAATTCTTTTTTCAGTGAGTTTTGTACGAATCTTATCGGCAAGAAAAACTTTTAATAAATCTATAGACAAAATAAACCCTAAACAAGTACCAAACAAGATAAACCGATAAGTACCTGTGCTGTTAGCAGTTGCTGTAACGGCAGTCATCCAGCTTATAATAACGCCCGGGTTTATGGTATTTATTAAAAAACCACTAAGCCAAATTCTAAAATAATGACCACCTGTTATCGTTACAATTTCTTTATCAGTGCTTGTTTTTTGTTTCGTTTTATGTAACAGCCCAATTAAACCAACTACAATTAAAATTGTAGCACCACCATAAGCCATATAGACTCTAAAACTATCTAAAACAGCTAACCAAGTTGCTGCAACATTAGCAATAGTAACATACATTATGTCGCTTATAGATACGCCCAAAACAAAAGCCATACCTGCTTTATAACTATGATTGAGGCTGTATTTAATAACTGCAAATAAAGTAGGCCCTACCGAAATAGCCATAAATAAGCCTACTAAGCCACCTTTTATTATTGCATCTAAAACTTGTCCATACATTATTTAATTATTTTATAGAGTAAAGGTTCCAGGTAATAGCAGGTGCATGATGATGACCGGTATGTGCTGCTGCCAATGTGCATTCTATACTTACTTTTTTAGTATTATAAGGTTTTAGGTCTATTTTTCTGTTTGCATCAAAAACATGTATTTCAGTTATTTTTATCCAATCATTCCCATTAAAGTCTTTATCTTTTAATAAAATGGATTTGTCTAATTTTAAAATATATGAAGGCTCTTTTGCATCTGTTTCAGGGTTTTCACCAAAATTAGGTGCCCCATAAAATAGTTTATTGGTAAGTATTCCGGTTAATGTAACTTTTTCATTTGCATTTACCTTTTGTTGGCTGTATGCAGATGTGGCTATCAACATGATTAGAAATATAAAAATACTTTTCATAATTAATCAAAAAATAATATTAAAATCAAAAGGAGAGACAAAGGTAAGCTAAAAAGCTACTAATATAAATACATGACTTTTGTATTTATATTATACGTTATATAAATACAAAAATGTAATTAAGTAAATTGTAAAACAATTTAACACAATACTATATAAGTATGTCTTTACTTTGTGTACTTAATAGCTGTTTTGGAAAAAATAATAGAAACTCAAAATCTAACAAAATCTTTCAAAGATTTTAAAGCAGTAGATAATTTGTCTTTTGCCATCAACAAAGGGGATATTTATGGATTTTTAGGGCAGAATGGTGCCGGTAAGAGTACTACGATGAGAATGCTATTAGGTTTAATATTTCCGGATAGTGGCAAGATATTGATAAATGGGAAAGAATTTAGTAATAAAGACCGTAGTTTACTAAAAAACATAGGTGCAATTATAGAAAGACCAGATATGTATGGTTATTTATCGGGATGGGATAATCTGAAAATATTTGCCACTTTAAGAAATAAAAATATTCCTAATACACGTTTATATGAAGTATTAGAATTAGTAGGGCTAAAAGGCAGAGAAAAGGATAAGGTAAAAGCCTATTCGCAAGGTATGAAACAACGTTTAGGCTTAGCAATAGCACTTATACACCAGCCGGATATACTTATTTTAGATGAGCCTACAAACGGATTAGACCCGCAAGGTATAGCTGATATGAGAACACTTATTATTTCTTTAAATAAAGACCATAATAAGACCATAATTATTTCATCGCATCTACTTTATGAAATTGAACAAATGGCAACACGGATGCTCATAATACATAAAGGTAAAAAAGTGGTTGACGGGGCAACAATAGAACTGTTAAATCCGGATGAAACACTTGTAGAAGTTAAGATTGAACCCGATAAAAATTGGGATACCTTATTTGCCGATTCAGTTTGGCAACAAAAATTAAACCATATAGATACACAAAGTGCAGTACTTAAAATGAATCCTGCCACAACGCCCGAACTCAATAACTGGTTAGTAAAAAACGGTATAAGAGTATTGGAAATAAAATCGAAACATTCTTTAGAAGATTATTTTATATCTCTTACCAATGATACAGTTACTAAAAATTGAACTTTATAAAATATTTAAACGACCAAGAACGTATATAAGTTTTGGCTTAATTACAGCTATTACTTTTTTAATACAATTGGCAATGCTTACCGATGGTAAGGGATTTTTAGGTTTTGTAATGCAGGGTATAAATGAGCAATTTGATATACAAGGGCATATATTAAACGGTTATTTAGTTACTTATATCATTTTGCAAAGTTTGCTGGTGCAAATACCCTTATTGGTTGCGCTGGTAGCAGGCGATGCTTTAGCGGGCGAAGCTAACTTAGGCACCCTTAGGCTATTACTAACAATGCCTATTTCGCGGGCTAAAATAGTATTAATGAAGTTTTTAAGTAGCTTTATTTATACTGTATTACTCATTTTGTGGTTAGCACTTGTAGCTCTCTTTTTGTCGTTATTGTTATTTGGTACCGGCGATATGGTAAATATGAAAAGCGATGCATTTATAATGATTCTGAAAGACGATATTATGTGGCGTTATTTTATGGCGTTTGCTTTTGCAGTTTTAGCCATGACAACGATTGCATCTTTATCCTTATTCCTTTCTGCCTTTGCCGACAATTCCATAGGGCCTATAATGGCAACAATGGGTGTTGTGGTGGTATTAACCATATTGTCTAACCTTGAAATTCCATTGTTTAATATAATAAGACCTTATTTGTTTACCACACACATGGTAGGGTGGAAAGGCTTTTTTGACGACCCTGTACCCTTTGCTGCTATTGGTCGTTCGGCATTGGTTATGGCTTTCTATACCATTGGCTTTTTAACAGCTACTATTGTATATTTTAATAAAAAAGATATTAAATCATAATTTATAAATATTTTAAAATGCCATCTTCTTTCAAAATACTTTCAATACTGTTTTTTATAGTGTTAAATAGTTTTGTTGTTGCAGCAAAAGAAGCATCGGAGTTGTTTTATACTCTACGTACAAAAGTATTGTCGGTAAAAGATTTTACTGCCGATGTAAAAATGAAAATTGATATAAATAATATGAGAATACCACTGCTAAAAGGTACCTTATATTTTAAAAGCCCCGACAAAATGAGAATGGAACGCAATGGTGGTTTATCTATTTTGCCTAAAAAAAACATTAACCTTACGCTTGGCAACTTAATACCTACCGGCAATGTAATGGTAATAGATGTTGGCTATGATACCCTGGCAGGTAAAAGAGTACATATTATTAAAGCCGTACCCGAAGATGAATTGAGTAATATTGTATTGACAAAAATATGGATAGATGAAACGAATCTATTAGCTATGCGTACCGAAACAACTACAAGAAACGATGGTACTGTAAAAATGAATTTAGAATTTGCTAACTATATTAAATATGCACTACCCGACAAAGTAACTATTTTTCTGGATGTGAAAGATTTTAAGCTACCCAAAGGTGTAACAGTAGATTATAATGTAAATGCAACACCTGATACGAATGCAAAGACCGGCAAACAAAAATTGCAAAAAGGTACTATTCAGATAAGTTATTTAAAATATGCTATTAATACCGGTTTAGGCGATGAACTATTTGCTAAAGGAAAAGAAGAATAAAAAAAGAATACTAAACATTAATATTCATTCTGCATGATTATCCCTAATTTTATTAAGCAGTCAAGTACAATTGGTATTACCTGCCCATCCGGCTATGTATCATCTGATAGGATTGTAAATGCTGTTAATATATTTGAAGCCAAAGGCTATACTGTTATAAAGGGCAATACTATAGGTAAAGAATATGGCTATTTTGCCGGTACGGATACAGAAAGACTTGCTGATTTACAAACGATGCTTGATGATGCGACAATAGGCGTAATTCTTATGGGGCGTGGCGGTTATGGCATGAGTAGAATTATTGATAAATTAGATTTTACTTCCTTTGTAAAAAATCCTAAATGGCTTTGCGGCTTTAGCGATATTACAGTATTACATAATCATATACATGCTCAGTATGGTATTGCAACATTACACAGCCCTATGTGCGGGCATTTTAAACCGGAAACATTAAATGAAGATTTTATTAAATCTTTCTTTTCTATATTGCATGGGCATTCTTTTAATTATTATACTGCTGCAAGTGATTTTAATAAACTTGGCGAATGCGAAGGGTTGCTAACAGGGGGTAATCTAGCATTAATGACCCATTTGATAGGTACAAAATCGGAGGTGGATACCAACGGTAAAATACTATTTATAGAAGATGTTGGCGAATACCTTTATAGTATAGACAGAATGCTGATGCAACTAAAAAGAGCCGGTAAATTAGATAATTTAAAAGGACTTGTTTTTGGTGGCTTCACAGACTTAAAGGATACGGATAGGCCCTATGGGCAGAGTATAGAAGAAATTCTATACGATAAAATTAAAGAATATAATTATCCCGTATGTTTTAATTTTCCATGTGGGCATCAGGATATAAATTACTCTCTTGCTATGGGTATAAAGCATAAATTAATTGTAAGTAACAAGGGTGCAGAATTGCAATGCAATCTTTAAGAAAATATAAAATATTATTGTGTGTTTATGTCTAAAAGAAAAAAGCAACTATTTTTCGAAACAGTCTTTGCTATTTTATTGATGTTTTTATGTTGTGCTAATATGATGTGTAACATGCAGAAAAATCAATATAAAGTTTCTGAAATGCAATCCGGCAACCAAGAAAAGCAACTTTTGGAAATAAAACAGGAAATGATGCTACAAAAGAAAATAGTAAAGAAAGCACAAAATGAAGGTATAACAGTAAGTAAAATAGAACTTGATACTGAGGTTGATAACAGAATAAATTATTTTATAAGTTTATATGGAACAAAAGAAAAATTAGAAACTAATGCAGGGAAATCAGTAGAAAAGCTGAAGTTGGAATTATACGAATCTATGAAGGAACAAATAATTTTAGAAAAGATAAAACACAAATTATTCGACACATTGACGATTTCCGATTCTGAAGTTGTTGCCTATTATAATTCTACAAACACAAAAAATGCTATTGTACTAAGCTCATTAAAACAGGATTTTGAAAGAATTAAACAAGCTGCACTCATTCAAAAACAACAAGAAAGACTATTGGAATGGGCTAAATAGATTTTGTGATAGTTGGTTTATATTTATTATGAATAAATATTTAAAAATTCCTCACAATAAGTAGGGCATTTTTTGACAAAGTAAATATGTTTTTATATAATAAAAATACATTTACTTTTTATTATATATGCTTTATTTCAATTGCAAAACTCAGTACTTTCAATTAGATTGAATATAAAATGCTCCATTTGTAAAATAAATTCCTCAGCAGGTTTTAGTAAAATGAGTACATCCTCTTTTTCATACTCCAAATAATCTTCATAATCAGACGCTTGTCTCATATCAAAAA
This sequence comes from uncultured Bacteroidota bacterium, assembly GCA_903929195.1. GTDB lineage: Bacteria > Bacteroidota > Bacteroidia > Chitinophagales > Chitinophagaceae > CAIYTT01. The sequence goes on along the minus strand of CAIYTT010000042.1, from coordinate 23,840 downwards.
TATCTGAATAAAAGACAGCATATTTTTCATTAATTATTCCGGTTTTTACAAAATGGAAACCTAATCTATTTCTAACACCACTATGCGATTTTGTTTTTATTTCGTGCCATGCCAATAACGCTGTTACAGAATAATAACAAGCATAATATAACCTATTTACTGTTGCATTCCATTTATGTCCATTTGCCAAATAACATGCTTCTTCATAAGTTTCTTTTGCCTTATTTAATCTGAATCTAACAATTTTTATCTTTTCTTCAGTTGTCATAAAATTTTACCTTCATTGGTAACATTTTCATAAAAAGGCGTTATTTTATGCTTTGTTTCCCATACTTGTTTTGATAGTATTAATGGACTAATTAGTATTCCGGTTTCAAATTCTATATGATATAATGGGTATTTAATACTTATTTTTTCTTCATAAGAAATTTTTTCTTTATCTAAAAGTATCAGTAAATCAATATCAGAATCAGGTCTAAAATCACCACGAGCGTAAGACCCATAAACTATTAAAATTGCATTGGGTGCAGTAGAAGAAACCGAATTCTTAATGCGTTTTAATATGTCTGTGTTATTATCCATTTTGTAAAATTAAAACAAAAAGAATGTTAGTTGGGTTTTCGGAAAATAATATATGTAATTAGTAAGGAGTATTTAATAAGTAAATTATTATTCCATACTTTTTTTCCAAGCTTGCATACCACCTGTTAAATTATACAAATTTATAAAACCATATTCTTCAAGTCTTTGTATTGCTACAACACTTCTAATGCCTTTCTCGCAATAAATTACGGTTGTTTTTTCAGGGTCTAATTCATTTCTCCTGCTTATAAGAACGCCTAAAGGCATATTGATACCGCCAATATTATATTCCTCGTTTTCCCAACCCTCTCTAACATCTAAAAGAAGGAAATCTTTTTGTTCTTCTAACCATTTTTTAACTTCAAGAGACGAGATTTGCTTCATAATAGTGTATATTAATGATTTATAAAGGTACTTATACTTTGCTAAATAGAAAAATAAATTTAGTTTGTAGTGTTCTTAATGGGAGAACATATATGAATTGAGAAAGCAAAAGTTATTTAAAATGCAAAAAAACTATATTCATTTAATTCTGTAAATATAAATATAAAACAGCAACTATTTCCTACTTAGCATTTCTTCAAGTAAAGCAATGCGTTTGCGTTCGGTATCTAATAATTGTTCGTATAGTTTTTTATTTTCGCTATACAACTCTGCCATTTTTTCAAGAGGATTAAACTGGTAATTAATTACCGTATCGTGATTTTGTTCTCCCCATAAGTCTATGTATAGTATTTTTAAAGTTTAATACAATACATAGACTTATCCTTTTATCTTTGCTTTATGGAAAAGAAGATTGTTTTTACGGAATCGGCACCTGCCCCAATTGGGCCTTATAGCCAAGCGGTTTTATTTGGTAATTTATTGCTTATTTCAGGGCAAATACCTTTGCACCCTGTTACCGGCGAAATGGTACAAGATACTATTGAAGCAGAGACGCGACAAGTAATGGAAAACTTGAAATCTATTTTAGAAACTGCCGGTTATGGTTTCGAACATGTGCTAAAAACATCTATTTTTCTTATGGATATGGCACAATTTAAGCAGGTAAATGAGGTATATGGTCAGTATTTTAAAACGAATCCTCCTGCAAGAGAAACCATACAAGTAGCGGGACTCCCCAAAAATGCGAATGTTGAAATAAGCATGATTGCCGGCAAATAATTTTAGATTTTTTGTAAGGCTTCTTTATATACTTTCAAACACCTTTCACGGGCTACCTCGTGTTTTATAATGGGGTGGGGGTATGAAAATTCCTCAAATTCAGGCACCCATTTACGAATATATTTTAATTCGGGGTCAAACTTTTGTGTTTGAAGGTAAGGATTGAATATTCTAAAATATGGTGCTGAATCGCAGCCGCTACCTGCTGCCCATTGCCAACCGCCATTGTTAGAAGCGAGGTCGTAGTCAATTAATTTTTCTGCAAAATAGGCTTCACCCCATCGCCAATCTATTAATAGATGTTTGGTTAAAAAGCTTGCAGTTATCATTCGTACTCTATTGTGCATAAAACCGGTACTATTTAATTCCCTCATTCCGGCATCAACTATTGGGTAGCCCGTATTGCCATTGCACCATAAATGAAACTCGTCAATATTATTTCTCCATTTTATATTGTCATATTCTTTTTTGAAAGAGGTATTAATTACAGCCGGGAAATGCCAGAGAATCATTTGATAAAAATCTCTCCATATTAATTCATTCAAAAAAGTTTCATTTAATTGTAAAGCCTGTATTGCAAGCTTCCGAATACTGATTGTGCCAAATCGTAAATGCACACTTAATTTTGTAGTTCCGTTAATTGCCGGCAAATTTCTGGTGTTATGGTAATTAGTTACAATTTCAGTATCTATTTGTGGTAGGGGCGAAATAAGTTCTGATATTTCAAAGCCGATTTCTTCAATGATAGGTAATTGAATGGGTTCTAGCTTTAAAAAATTGCAACAATACTTTTCTACCGGATAAGGATGCAGATAAAAATTATTTAATTTTTCTTTCCACTTTCTACTGTAAGGTGTAAAAATGGTATAAGGTTCTTTATTATCTTTTACTATTTCGTTCATTTCGAAGACAACTTGGTCTTTAAATGTATAAAAGTCTATATTCCTGTTTTTTAAAAAATTCGCAACCTTTTGGTCTCTTTGTTTTGCATAAGGTTCGTAATCATGATTTGTATAAACAGTAGCTAATTTATATTCATAACAAATCTTTTTAAAACAATCTATTGGTTGCCCGTGTAAAACCAATAAGGTAGAATTGTATTTAAATAAAGTTTTTTGAATAACTTTTAATGCATTATATATGTAACTAACGCGTGCATCTTTTTTATCTGTTAGATTTTCTAAAATGTTGGAGTCAAAAATAAATATTGGCAAAACGGGCAATCCATTCTTTAAGGCATAATAGAGCCCGGCATTATCTTCTAATCTTAAATCTCTACGAAACCAAAATATATTTATTTTTTCTTGCATTAAAGAGGTGTGTAGCTTAATTTTTATATGCTATTTTTACAATTATATCATTTTCTCTATTTACAATATCCCAAGGTGCATTATAACCTAAGTATTTAAAATTACCTGCTATTTCGTATCCCTCATGGTTTAATTTTTCTAATAATTCCATTTGCTTTTCTTCTATTCTTTTATCGTTAGCAAAACCTCCAAAACGCAAAGCAGCATAATATCCCTCATCTGAGTAATGAACTTGAATACTTGTGTCTTTTGGTTGTGGCAGTTCGTTTAATTGATATTGTGCCGGTAATACAAAACTCATTTTACTACCCTTTCCATCTTTTTCCATATATACAGGTGCTGTCATGGCAATGCTTTTATTTTCCTTATTACCACCAAAAATATAAGCTGCCAATGTTCTGAAATTATTATTTTTAGTACCCTCAAAATTGGCTCCCGGCGATACAACTGTTGCCATTATTGATTTGGGGTAATAGCGTATTTCAAATAAATCTTCTTTTTTTGTTACGGTATATTTTTGTCTCTCGGTTCTTCTATTACTTGCGTAACTCATATAGCTAAATAAAACTGTTACTAAAATTGTTATAATGATTAGAATAGTTGTAATTTTCATTTTGTTTAAATTTTAATGCAAATATATAAACAAAATAATCAAAAAAACGATAAAATATTTAGATACGTTTATAGCTAAAAGTAGTTCGATGGTAGGAGCATAAAACACATTTATTACAATAAACCAATAAATAAATACAATATATAGTCTTTTTGTGGCTACAAATGGCTATGGTAGCAAGTTGTAATAAAAAATAGTTTTAGAATTTTTGAAAAAAAATGTTTGTTTAAATAATTGTGTGTTTTTTTAAACAACATTATATCTAATTTTGTTCTTCGAAATACAGATTGAATAGAAATAATAGAATATGATAAAAGCTTCAATAGTTAGAAAGGAACATTTTAATGCAGCACATAGACTGCATAATAATATGCTTACAGACGAGCAAAATAAAAAGATTTATGGTAAATGTAATAATCCAAATTACCACGGTCATAATTACGAACTTTTTGTAAAAGTTACAGGTTATATTAACCCTACTACCGGTTATGTAATAGATACCAAATATTTAAGTGAAATAATAAATAATAAAATAATAGAAAAATTTGACCATCGGAATTTGAATTTAGATGTAGAAGAACTTAATGGCAAAAACCCTACTACCGAAAATGTTGCACTAACAATTTATGAGATATTAAGAAAAGAAATTGATAATCAATACGAAATGAAAATTACATTATATGAAACTGAACGGAACTATGTTGAATACCCTGCCTAATAAAATATCACTTAATGGCTGGTCTATAGACGAAATAGGAGATGACCATATATATACAGGTGTTGAAACACCATTGAGACCTGATGCATTTGAACTAAGCGATGATGAAAAAATAGAAAAAATAGAATTTCATTTTAGAGAAATAATGGAAATATTAGGATTAGACCTTACAGATGAAAGTCTTACAGGTACGCCTAATAGAGTTGCAAAAATGTATGTACAAGAAATATTTTCCGGATTGAACCCTAAAAACAAACCCAAAATTGCATTGTTTAATAATAAATATAATTATAAACAAATGCTTGTGGAAAAAGACATTACATTGTTTAGCAACTGTGAACATCATTTTGTACCCATTTATGGTAAAGCACATATAGCATATTATTCATCGGGTAAGGTAATAGGCCTATCTAAATTAAATAGAATTGTGCAATACTTTTCGCAACGCCCGCAAGTGCAAGAAAGACTAACAGAACAAATAGCACAGGAACTTAAAGAGATACTGGAAACAGAAAGTGTTGCGGTTATTATTGATGCTAAGCACATGTGTGTATCAACAAGGGGAATTAAAGATACTATGTCATCGACAATAACATCATTTTATGGGGGTAAATTTTCAAATGATTCTACTAAAAATGAATTTTTAGAATATTTGAATATGAAATAGGTAATACCTGCTTTAGAAAGGCTGCTTATAAGAGGTTTAATAGTTTAATATATAAATATATATTTCCTATAGAAAAACAGTTCTTATTTAACCATTGTTTGGTATATCCGGCTGCCCCAAGTAGATACCAATGCTCCAACAGCAACCCCACCTACAGGTTGCCAACCTTCTGCAATATGCTGATTTACTAAGTCTTGTAAAACTTTAGGGTCTATAGCAACTAAAATTTTATACTCCTTAACCATAAAATACTTTTTTGCAAAATTAATCAATATCTCGCATAATCGTATGCTATAATCAATTACCAATATTGTTTTATTATAAACAATATTGGCTTATAGTTTTATCCCAATGCTTACATAGAAGCTTCTGCCTACTGAAGGTATAATACCCGGACCGGGGTATTCATCGGTTCTTAGAGTAAAATATTTAGCATCGGCTACATTATTGATACCCGTTTTTAAATTATAATTCCTTATTTTTAAAGTGGCAGCCCAATCCATAACAGTATAAGCCGGAATAATACCCGATGATGCATCTTTGCTAAAAAGGGTATTATTGGCATCTGTAAAAGACTGGGAGGTGTTACTTATTAAAAATGTTGTTGAGAATCTTTTTATATTATAAGTAATACCGCTTCTTAAAATATTTTTTGGAGCAAATTCAACATCATTACCTTTAAAAAGACCATTTACGTATTTAGCATCAATATAAGAATAAGAAATAAAGAAACTAATTGTACCATATTTATTGTTATGACTTAGCATTTTTACCGGATTTAATTCTACATAACTCTCTAAGCCTTTATGTACACTATTGGCAACGTTTGTTCTATAAGTATAAGGATTACCACTTGCATCTGTAAGTGTTTCTATACCTATTCTGTTGTTATAAGCCAAATAAAAACCACTAATATCAAAATTAAAATAATTTTTTATTGCACCTCGCCATCCTAAATCTGCATTATAACCATTGGCATCTTTAAGATTCGGGTCTATTTTAGAACTTACACCAATAGGTGTTTGGTTGCTGTAATCAGTAGGTCTATATGCTTGCGAACAATTGGCATATATATTTGTTTTACTGCTTGTTTTGTATTGTAAGCCCAAACCTACAAGAGGAATCTGCCTGTCTTGATTTCGTTTTACACCCACTAAAGACGATGTATTGTCGTCTGTTATATATCCTTTTGCATAAGAACTTAGGTATTCATATCTAATACCGGGTACTATAGCTAAATTCTTACTTATTTTAAAGGTATTTTCAATAAAAAAGGCAACATTATTTGTCATAAAATCTAAATTATAACCATAATCGCCACCATAGAGATTTAAATCAAAATTAGAACCTGTAGAACCCGGGCCGCCACCTTGTCTTTTCATAGTGCCGGTAAATAAACGTACACCATAAGCCATATTTTGTTCCAAACCGGCAATATTATAATTTGTAAGTAAACGCAATTCATTGGTAATACTTCTAAAACTTTCTCTTTGCACTTCTCTTTGCACATAGGTTTTTGTTACAGTGCTTATGCTATCAGGTGTTTGTATGCCGCCATCCTCATTACGCCATACAAGATTCCGGGCGCTAATATTTAAAGACGATTTAAAATTAAGTGTTGTATGAGCAGACAATTTATACTGCGAGGTAAGTGCTAAAATATTCCAAGGCGAGCTTAACCAATTTCTAGACCTTACGGATAATTGTGGATTTTTATTAAACTCTGAATCGTCTAATCCACCCGACATGTGTATTAGATTTCTTAAAATGGAATACTCCAAGCCTATTTTAAAATCATCATTAGGTTTATATTCAATTTTTGCGAACCCTAATACTTGTTCCAATTGTGAGTTTGCTCGCCATCCGGTTATTGTTTTGTATTGGCAGTAGGTATAATAACTCCATTTTTTATGTGTGCCACTAATAGCATAAAAAGTATTAAATAAGCCAAAACTGCCTCCTGTTTGTTCTGTTGTAAATTCAAAAGGCTTGTCTTTTACCCCCGACTTCACAATATAGTTAATAACACCACCAAACTGAGGTCCAAATTGTAATGAAGATGCACCCCTTGTTACCTCAATTCTATCTATAGCTTCTAAAGGCGGTAGATAATAAGATTCCGGATAGCCATATAAATCGGCAGTAATATTATAGCCATTCTGTCTAGTATTCGTTTCTATAGATTGTGTGGGATTTAAACCTCTGAAACCAATGCCATTAGATGGAAATCCACCGCCTTCTGTTTCGGAATAGTTACTACCCGGTATGCGACCTAATACTTGGCGTGGATTATTTTGTGCAGTATTGGCATCCATACTGTCTAATAATAATACTTCATTCTTTTTAGCAGCATAGATTATGCCGTCATGCACATCATCAATATGCCCCATGCCGGTAATTGTAGAAACCCCTTTTATTGTTACTTCATTTAATGTAGCTACATCTGGTACTAATTTTATATTTAATTCAGTTGTTTTGTTATTGAATATTTCTACATGTTTTGTGCCGGTTTTAAATCCCATAAAATGAATAGCAATTGTTTGCTTACCCACAGGTATATTATTTAATAAGTATAATCCGTTTATATCGCTTGTAGTAGATGCAATTGTTTTTGATACTACAATATTTACACCCGGTATTTCTATACCATTTGTATCGGTTACAATACCCTTTATACTCCCTGTTTGTGAGAATAGTAGGGATGGTTGAAAAATGAAAATTAGAACTGATACGATTTTTATAACTTGTTTCATAAACGACTTAATTTAAGATGGCACAAAATTCAAAAATATATGGGGTACTATTGTTACTTAAAAGGGAAAGAAGTTTACATAAAAGGGAAAGAAATGGGTAAATACTTCTAATTATAGTTTTGATAATAACCTTAAAAGTTAGTAATTTGTATGTTCTTTGTTTTTCATACTTACAATTACTCTTTTTACTTTATTATAATATGGTAAGAATTATACATTTCAAATTTTTATTCGCCACATTAATTGTTTTTTTGCCATTTTTTGCATTGTCTGCCACTACTATAAAGGGGAAAGCAATTAATACCAAAGGGGAATTTTTGCCTTATGCAACGGTGTTTCTTGAGGGTACAACTATTGGTACTACAACAAACGAAAAAGGTTATTATGAATTAAATGTGAAACCCGGTTTATACAAAGTTATTTGCCAAAGTATGGGTTATAAGCAAGCTTCTTTTAATGTTGAAATGCTAGCAAATACAACAGTGGAACATGTTTTTACATTGGAAGAACAGAGTTTTGAGATGCATGAAGTTGTGGTACATTCTAATGTTGAAGACCCTGCTTACGAAATAATACGAAATGCAATCAATAGACGCCAGTTCCATTTAGACCAAATTAAATCGTTCCAAACGTCTATTTATTTAAAAGTTACCGGCAGGTCTAGAAATTTACCCGATAAATTTATGGGACAAAAAGTAAAGACCCCTGATTTAGATGTTGATAGCCTTGGGAGAGGAATATTATACTTAGCCGAAGAACATGCAGATTATTATAAACAAGATAAAAAACAACAAACTATAATACATTCTGTACGGGAGAGTGGTAATGCAAATGGATTAGGGCTGGCGCAAATGCCGCCTGTTGTTACTTTTTATGATAATACAATAAAACTTTTTAGTTCTCGTGGCTCCATATCACCAATAAGCGATAATGCACTTTTTTATTACAAATATAAATTGTTAGGGCAGTTTGTAGAACAAGGACACACTATATATAAAATTGATGTAAAGCAAAAAAGAAAATTTGAGCCTTGTTTTAACGGTACAATTTATATTGTAGATAGTGTTTGGGCAATACATAGTATCGATTTGACTCTTGATAAAGATTCGGGTATAGAATTATTTGATACTATAAGGACACAACAATTTTATTTGCCAAAAAATAAGGATGAATGGATAATAAAAAGTCAGCTTTTTTATTTAGCAGCAAAAATATTTGCTTTCGATATTACTGCAAATGCAGTTACTGTTTATGATAATCAGTTTATAAATAAGAAAATTCCCGATTCTGTTTTTAATAAAAAAATTGTAAGTATATATGATACAAATGCAACTAAAAAAGATACAACTTATTGGACGCAAATAAGACCGGTACCATTGGTAAGCGATGAAAAGAAAAATTTTATTGTTCAGGACAGTATGAATAAAATTGTTGAAAATCCACACTATTTAGACTCTGTGAGGAGAAAACAAAATAGGAAATTGAACCCGATTGGTCTTTTTATGAGTGGAAAAACCTTTAATGACAGCGGTTATTTTAATAAATACAGTTTTAGCAGTTTATTGTTCGCAATTAATTTTAATACAATTGAAGGTCTTAATATCGCACCCGCTTTTACTTGGAAACATAAAATAGATACCGGCAAAAGTTTAAATTTTGTTGTATCACCAAGATATGGTTTTAGTAATACTCATTTTAATACAATTGCCCGATTGTTTTATACCACGCAAGACAAACACTGGCGAGGTAGAACTTGGCTGATGGGTATTTCGGGTGGTAAATATGCTTTTCAATATAATCCTGATAATTCTATTTTACCTATATTTAATACGTTTACTTCTTTAGTTTTTAAAGAAAACGACCTTAAATTATATGAGAGACAAGAAGGGGCAGTTTTTATAAATCGCAATTATGGTAATGGTTTTTCTTGGTATGCAAAAGCAAGCTACCAAAATCGTTTCCCTTTAGTAAATACAACTTCTTACAGTTTCGATAAAAGTAAAGTAGATTCTTATAGTAGTAATTTACCTGCAAACCTATCTAAAATAAGTACTTGGGAACAACATAATGCAGCATTATTTAATTTCTCTATGAGCTATAAGCCCGGTGTGCGGTATATACAAAATCCAAACTATAAATATCCATTAGCAGGCAAGTATCCTTTGTTTTCGTTTTATTATGATAAAGGGGTATCCGGAATTTTTGAAAGCAAAACAAATTTTGATAAAATTAAATTTACAGTTTCTGATGATATGGCATTAAAACTATTGGGTACATTTTCTTATCGTTTATCAGGTGGCGGCTTTTTAAATGCAAACTATGTTTCCTTGCCCGATTTAAACCATTTATTTGGTGGTGTTGGTTCTATTGGTTTTGCTTCTCCCTACCTTATTAGTTTTCAAAATGCCCCATTTTATGCTTATAGTAATAAAGAGCCTTTATTTGGCGAAGCACATTTTGAATATAAAATGAAAGGATTATTAAGCAATAAATTACCGGTTTTCAGGCAAACAAAATTGTTTTTTATTATAGGTTCTAATTTATTCTTTGCTAATTCTAATCTACATTATTACGAAACATTTTTTAGCATAGACAATCTTGGTTTTAAAAAGATGCGTTTATTCAGATTAGATTTTGTTAACTCTTGGGATAATAATAATATACAACATTTCGCTATCAGATTGGGTATGAGTGGTAACAATATTACCTTTAATGCAACCGGTAATGACGGTACAAAGAGTGAATGGTAAAATAAGGAATTTTAATTTTCTCTGTTAGGTGGTGGAGGTCTATCACCATCGGGTGGCATTGGTGGTCTTGGTCTATTTTCGGGTCTTCTATTGTTACCCTGTTTCATGGTGTGTAATACTTCATTTATTATAATATCAAATTCTTGCTGCTGTTCTTTAGTACAAATTGCTCTTACTGCTTTAAAATGATTAAATGTCATTAAGTCATTTTCTTTTTCGGTAGCAGCAATTAAATTTAAGATGGAGTCGGCAATTGTAGGTTGATATTGATTGTTTTTTAAGTTTTCAAAAAATGCCTCGTGCCATTTAGCCGATTTCTGATGTAATTCGTTTGTTTTTGTGCGATGAATTGCAATTAGAGAATCATAATTTTTTATTTGTTCATTTGTAAATTTCAATTTGTTTATAATTATTTCTCTTGGCGCTATTCTTTGTCTTTCAGGGTCGTTATTAGGTTTTAGCCAAATAACTAGCATTAAGGTTATATTGCATGCAACCAAAATAGTTGTTATGTATTGCCAGATTTTTATTGTTTTGGTCTCATTCATATTTATTAATAATTATAATTATTATTGGCATTTAATTCGTCTGCAAGAATACTAATATTGTTATTTTGTTTATTTTTATGTGTTTTTGCATGTAAAACAGAGCTTATATTCATGAAAATTAATACTATAGCAGCAATACTTATCCATCTTAATTTAATATTATTTATATTGTTAGTATTGGTATTTATTTTCAATAAAATGCTATTCAATAAATCGTTTTTGAGTCTATTATTTTTTAATTCACCTGCACTATTCAATATATCTTCTATCCATTGTTCTTTATTCATAATTTATTAGAATTTTTATTATCAATCACTTAATTAGACGTTTAACTTGCTTTATTCCTTCGGTCGTATATGGTACTTAATTTTTTTCTTAAATTAATTTTTGCTCTTTGTAAAAGAGATTCAATAGCTTTTATAGATAAGCTCATTATTTCTGCAATTTCTTTTTGAGGTAGTTCTTCTATATGAGCTAAAATAAAAACTGTTTTTTGATTTAAGGGTAAGCTATTAATAGCAATAATTAAATAGGAGGTATTCTCTTTATGTACTAATTGAGATTCGGGGTTATGGTTTGTTGCAGGTAGTGGGTTAGCATCATCTTCAAAAGGAAAAAAGACATTGTTTATAAACCCTAATTTTTTACGTCTTTCTTTGGCACGAAGATAATCGTAGCATTTATTTATCGTTATCCGATATAACCAAGTATCAATGCTTGATTTTTCATTAAAAGTAAGGATTGATTTAAATACACTTACAAATACTTCTTGTGTAATATCCTCCGCAATGCCTGTATCAAAAACTAAGTTATATGCAATATTATATATTTTATGTTGGTAAGTTTCCACCAACATTTTAAAAGCATTTTCATTGCCCAACTTTAGTTTTTGTATCAGATTTTCAATAAAAATACAATTTTATATTATAAAATTAATGAATTCCTTTTTGGTCTAATGCTTTTTGATAGGCTCTGGCATTTTTTAGTTGCTCGTCGAATGTGGTAGCAAATGCCGAGTAACCGCTAAAATCGCTTTTAGCACAAAAGTATAGATAGGTGGTTTTGGGCGATGATAAAACCGATTCAATTGAATTTAAAGAGGGTGTACAAATTGGTCCCGGTGGTAAGCCTTCGTATTTATAGGTATTATATAAAGAAGTAGTTTGTAACATTTCACCTGTTATTCTGCGTATTGCAAAATCATTAAGTGCAAATTTAACAGTAGGGTCTGCTTGAAGTTTCATACCTTTTTTTATTCTATTAATATAAACACTTGCAATATTGGGCTTGTCTTCATTTTTGTTTGTTTCTTCATCAACAATAGATGCGATTATAGTTATTTCTATCGGTGTAAAGCCCAATTCTTTAGCTTTCATTTTTCGTTCTTTATCCCAATAATGTGAGAAGTTATTTTCTATTTTCCTGAAAGATTTATCGGCACTTGTATTCCAATAAAACTGGTAGGTATCGGGGAAGATAGCACACATTAATGTGTTGGTATCTAAACCGAATTGTGCAAGATATACTTTGTCGTTAAATAGTTGATTTAATGATAAAGAGTCGGCTTCAAGGTTTGAAGACAATAGATTTATGAGTTCTTTTTTTGTGCGTAATTTATTAATAACAAGCTTTACCGGTGTTTGTTTTCCAGACCTTAGTAAACGGATGATATCGTAATTACTCATCCCTTTTCTTAATTGATATTTTCCGGCATGTATATGTTGAGGAAGTTTTACTTGTTGTGCTATTAGGTCAAAAATGTACATGTCATTAATATATTCCCCTTCTTCCAGTGTTTTTAAAAGTTGCTTATAATCGGTATTTGTATGTATATATAAATAAGTGCCGTTTTTAAGCTTTCCTGTATTAGGTCCGAAAACTTTATAGCCAATAAAACCGATTACACACAATAGTATTAATATTAGGTAGAGTCCTAAATGAGATTTTTTCTTTACTTTTTTCTTTTTTTTAGGACTCGTTACTGACATTATATTGAATTAAACAAACATTATTTGAGTAATTATTTTACTATCAAGAATTAAAATTACTGTTAATATTTATACTAAGTAATTTAGAAATTATTTTTTTTGAAAAAGTCAACGGTAATCTTTAGTCCATCAAGAAAATTTTGAGTAGGATTATATCCTAATAAATTTTTTGCTTTTGAAATATCTGCCAATGAATTTCTAATGTCGCCTTCTCGTTGCTCTCTATAGATAGGATTATGTTCTAAATTGAGCAATGTTTTTATAGTTATATATAAAAAATTAACTGAAAAATTTGCTCCCACAGCAACATTATAGGCTTGCCCGAATGCATCATTATTTTCGCAAAGCATACCTTTAATATTAGCTTGCACTGCATTTTCTACAAACGTGAAATCACGGGTTTGTTCGCCATCACCATTTATAAAAACATCTTTATTATTTATTATTCCATTTATGAATAAGGGTATTACTGCAGCATAGGGACCAAAAGGGTCTTGACGCGGACCAAATACATTAAAATATCTTAACCCAACAACATTTAAACCGTAAAGTCGTCCGAATACAGATGCATAAAGCTCATTGGTCATTTTTGTTACTGCATAGGGCGATAATAAGTTGCCCGTAAGTTGTTCTTTTTTAGGCAAATTTGGTTCATCGCCATAAACAGAAGAGGAAGAAGCGTAAGTAAACGATTTTACCTTGGCATTTTTTGCAGCGGTTATCATATTTACAAACCCGCCTATGTTTACTTCATTAGTAGTAATGGGGTCTTTAACAGACCTGGGTACCGAACCTAATGCAGCTTGGTGCGAAACATAATCTATATTATTGCATGCTTTTGCACAAGTTTCTGCATTTCGTATATCCCCTTCAATAAATTCGTAATTGCTGTTACCTAAAAAAAGTTCTACATTTTTAATAGAGCCTGTAGATAAATTATCTAATACGGTTACCTTACCTGCATTGTTATTTAGTAAATATTCTACAATATGCGAACCTATAAAGCCGGCACCACCTGTTATTAAAAAATGTTTATCTGTAATGTCTTTAGTATGAAACGTTGGCATAATTTAATTATAGGTTATATATTGTAGTAGTATAATAATAGAATTAGTTATATAAATAAATGATAAACAGAAAAGTTTAATCATAAAAAAGACCGTCCACAAAGTGGAACGGTCTTTTAGTAAATACGGTTATTATGCTTTTGCAACATCTTTAACTGATTTCTTTTTTGGCATACGAGCCGGACGTGATTTACCAAAACTTCCTATTGCTATTTTGCCACGTTTTGTGCGCTTATCTCCTCTTCCCATTTTGTTATATTTTGTTGCGAAAATAATACAATACTTTAGAAAACAGTGTTAGTAAGATATTGTATTTTGTTAATTAGTTTTTTACTTCTTTTGCTATTTCTTCCGAAAATTCTTTACCCGCTTTAAACTTTGGTACTCTGCGAGCTAAGATTTTTATTACTTCTTCAGTGCGTGGGTTACGACCATTGCGTTCGGCACGTTCTGATACACTAAATGTACCGAAACCTACTAAAGTAACGCGTTCTCCTTTTTTTAGGGTAGAAACAACTGATTCTGTAAAAGAATTTAATGCTTCATTAGCTTGCACTTTAGTGATGCCTGCATCTTTCGAAATTTTGTCAATTAATTCTGCTTTGTTCATGTTAGTTGTGTTTTGTAAATTAATAATGCTTTAGTTTATACAAATTTAATAAAGATTTTAGAATTTCCTATTCTTAAATAAAATAATTTCTATAAAATTTTGATTAATAAAAAATATTTATATTAATCATACCAAAACAAGCATTTTATAAATACTTGTAAATAAGAAACTATTTTACATTTGCAAAATTAGTTCATTCGTTTCATAAGTGTACGAAATGCAATAAATTTATTTCCAAATTTAATAAAGGCTTTTTCCCTCATTATTGGTGCATAATCTTCTATGTAATGGTTGTATTTTTCCATGTTTTCGCAGTGATATTGCACTATATATGTTATTCCATCACTTTCGTCTTGTTCTAATAACATTGATAGTGTGTAATCATTAAACAATCCGGTATTTAGTAAATCGGGTATGTGTTCATTCTGCATCCAGTTAACCCAATTTTCAGATATTTCTTTTTCTACTTTAACTGTAACATTATAGATAATCATTCGGAAAATAATTTTTAAACAAAAATAAATAAAAAAGTGGCTGCTTATTTAAACAGCCACTTTTAAAAAGAAAAATAGATGATTTAGAAATTTACAATAAACTCTACTCTTCTGTTTTTCTTTCTACCTGCCTCTGTTTTATTGTCAGCAATTGGTTTTTCGCCACCAAAACCTGCTGTTTTTAATCGTTTTTCATCAATACCTTTTTCTACAAAATACTTTTTAACAGCATCAGCTCTTTTTTCTGATAATATTTTATTGGCTTCCGGTTTGCCTTTATCATCGGTATGCCCGTTAATCTGTAAATTATAAGAAGGGTTATCTTTTAATGCCGTAACTACTTGATTTAGAATTGAATAAGAGTTCTTATGAATAACATCTTTCCCTGTTTCAAATTCTATACCTTCTAATGCCTTTTTAAATAATTCTTTAACTTCATTTTTTACTTCAGGGCAACCTTTATTTTCTTTTGTTCCAGGTACATCCGGACAAGCATCCATATAATCAGGCACACCGTCACCATCTCTATCCAATGGGCAACCATTTACATCAACCTTAACACCTGCCGGTGTTTTAGGGCATTTGTCATTTTTATCCGGTACACCATCACCGTCAGTATCAGGGCAACCTTTAAATTCAGGTAAGCCTTTTTGGTCGGGACAATCATCCATATAATCTGCTATTCCGTCTTTATCTCTATCAAGCGGACATCCGGTAGCATCTACTGCTACACCCGCAGGAGTACCCGGACATTTATCGTCTTTGTCGGCAACACCGTCACCATCACTATCCGGACAGCCTTTTGCTGCAATAGTACCTTTTTCGGTAGGGCATTCGTCTTGGTAGTCAGGTATGCCGTCGCCATCGGTATCTAATGGACAACCATTACCATCTACGGCTACACCTTTAGGAGTATTAGGGCATTTGTCTTTAGAATCTGCAACACCATCTCCGTCAGCATCAATTTTATGACCAATATTATAACTTAAACCAATAGTGTGTAATAGGTATGCATCTTGTTTTTCCCCATTATTAAAAGTGCGGAATGGCAATAATAATGTTTCTTGTAATTTAATAGTAAATGCTGCATTTAATCGAATGTTTACCCCTGCTGCTAAATCAGGGAATGTCATTATATCGGCATCATGTACATTGAGTGAGTTTTTATCTGAAAGATAAAAATCCCCGATTCCTACTAATACAAACGGTCTTAATATTGTACCTTCTTTTAGGAAGTTATATCTTAGGTTGCCATTTATTTGGTACATTTTGTTGCTGAATGCGGTTATATCATTATTTTTATAACCTATTGTTCCGGTAGAAAACTGTACACCTAAATCTAAATGTGCCGAGAGATATTTATAAACAGAAAACCCACCGAAGCCATACAGACCATGTTCCGGTCTATAAAATCCGTTGCCGTAGTCGCCTTGATATTGTTGCCCACCGCCTTCAATACCAATGCTCCATTGCCTGTCTGCATTTTGTGCATTTGCAAAGCTGAATGTTGCTAATGCTACCAATAGTAGTAAATAATTTTTCATATAATTTTTTGAATTTTTGCAATATTATGAAAAATGTTTTGAAAATATAAATTATTAAAGTAATTTATATTTTATATTGTTGTAATTTAGGCAATAAAAAAGAGGATGTTTTTATATACATCCTCTTTTTTAAGTATTTGAAAAACAATTATTTTGAAAAATGGTCTCTAACAAATGCATGTTGCTGGTTTTCTGTCATTTTATCAGCATGAACGCATTCAATTTTTATTTTGTCGAAATGTCTATCGGCTTTTAAAATATTCAGCAATTCTACTTTTGCATCTGTAGGACCAAAAAGCAATACTTCTTCATAATTTTTTATTACATCACCCAATCTCTTGTAATAGTCTGCTTGTTCATGTTGTTCTTTATTATGCATCAGTATTTCACTTTTTTTCAAAGTATCCTCTTTTACTTCGTGTGTAAAATGGGTTGCTAATGTTTTTGTTTCTATTGTATTTGCAGTAAATTCCATTAAATGGGCATTTGCGTGGTCCATCCAGATACCTAATTTATTTCCTGTTGTCATCTTTTTATCAGTTTTAATTGTTTTGCAAAATTAGTGCAAATATGCAGAGCAACTGTTTTTATAAAAATATTTAATAAATCAAAATTTTCAGCAAGGGTATAAAAAAACGGAATTTACTTTTTTGTTTTTAATATTTAAGGTTATAGTATGTTTACTCAACACCATGCATTAATGATTTCAATTTTTTGCAAAGGAAGAAAAGTAATACAGAAGCCACACCTGCAAATACAACAAATATCATAAAGTAAGTATATAGACTATCAATTACAATTGATAAAAATTTAGGTCTTGCAGGTTGCATATCCCAAACTTGTAAAACTACACTGTTTGGTTTTTCTTTTAAATCATTAATTAGTAGGTAGCTATATTTAGGGTTATCTGCAACTGCAAAAATAAATTTTGGTTCTTTATCTCCCGGTGGCAAATTTTTTAATTCCTGTGCAGTCATAGCTGATGGTATAATTCGTTTTACTTTTGCAGTATCATAACTAAACCCGGAAGGGTTATTTATAAGAGAAATTGATGCTAAAGAATCAGGCTCTTTTGAGCTTTCATTCTTTTTTACAAGATTCATTTTCCATGCGGTCGTACTATTTACTTTTCTGTCATTTTGTATGTCATTCCAGTTAATTGTAGAAGCATCAATGTGTAAATCTCTAACTTTATAAGTGCTGTTTATTTTTTGTTCTTCAGGATACAGACCACTCATTGTGCCAGCTAATTTATTACCTGTTGCAATTGCGAGAAACCAAATACCCATCATAAGCGATGTAAACCGACCTGGGGTTAATTTGTTTACCATTGATAAACCGATAGGGCTTAAAAAAAGTTCGCCTATGGTGTGCAAAAAGTATAAACCGGTTAGGAAGAAAATACTTGCACCCGATACAGGAATACTTTTAGCACCAAAAGCAATAAAAAGAAAACCTAAAGATAGAAACAATAAACCTAAAGATTGTTTGTAAGGTGCGGCAACATTATGTCCTTTTTTTGCAAGTTTTACCCAAATTGCGCTTATAATAGGTGCAAGTATAACAATAAAGCCTGCATTGAAACTTTGGAAATAGCTTGCCGGCATTTCCCATCCAAAAATATGTCTGTTAGTTTGTTCGGCAGCAAAGAAAGTTAAGGATGCTCCGGCTTGTTCAAAACACATCCAAAAGAAAATTACAAATATCATAATTAGTATGATTACCCATAATCTGTCTTTTTCTGTTTTTGTTAAAGATTTATCCGTAATGATAACAAATGGACCAACGGCAGTCATTCCATATATAAGAGACCCCCAAATATCTATATCGAAGCCGAAATGTAAAATAGAAAATAGAGCAACTATTCCACCAATTAATATGGTTAATTGTTGAGTACTAAAACCACCACCACTCGTTTTTGTATTAGAAGTAGAAACAGAATTGTCTGTAAGTTTATTTGGTCCAATACCTAATTGCCTTCCATCTGGTGCAACAACATATTTGTTTTTAGTAAAATAAAAAATAACAAGGCTCACTAACATACCAATTCCTGCCGAAAGAAATCCCCATTTAAAATCAACATTTTCGCCAAGATAACCACAAATAAGAGGGGCTATAAATGCACCTGCATTTATTCCCATGTAGAATATAGTATAAGCAGAGTCTTTACGCACATCTCCATCCTTATACAATTGTCCAACCATTGTTGAGATATTAGGTTTAAAGAAACCGTTACCGAAAATTAAAAATGTTAGACCTGCCCACATAAGGGATATTGCGAAACCTTTATCGGCATTATGAGCAAATGTTGCAGAAAAAAACATGAAGAATTGACCTAATGCCATCAATAAGCCACCGACAAAAATTGATTTTCTATTGCCCCAGTATCTATCGGCTACATAACCGCCAATTAATGGTGTTAAATATACTAAGCCGGTATAGCTACCATATATGCTACTTGTTTCTGCCTTATCAAGCAATAACATTTTCAACATGTATAATGAAAATATGGCTCGCATACCATAATAACTGAATCTTTCCCAAAATTCTGTAGCAAATAATACATATAATCCTTTGGGATGTCCTTTGCTTGATGCTTCTATATCCATTGGCATATCTAATTCTGCCCCTGCTTTTTGATTGTTTTGAGTACTCATAAATTAGTGTTGTAGTTACAAACTGCCAAAATAAATAAAATAATTAGGGTTACACCACCTTTTTTTAGTTTTTTTGTGAATAATCTAAAAAAAATGAAAAATATCCTCCTTTTAGGGTCTGGTGGCAGAGAATGTGCTCTTGCTTGGAAGTTGAGCCAAAGCCCTCTTTGTGGTAACTTTTATATTGCTCCCGGTAATGCCGGCACAGGTGAATATGGTATCAATCTGCCAATTTCATATAATGATTTCGATAGTATTAAGAATGTTTGCTTAGAATATAAAATTGAAATCGTAATACCCGGACCGGAAGAACCGCTTGTAAATGGTATTTATGACTTTTTTAAAAATGATATTTTATTAAATCATATAATAGTTGTAGGGCCTTCGATGGCAGGTGCAGTATTGGAGGGTAGTAAAGCTTTTTCTAAAAAATTTATGTTACGCCATAACATTCCTACTGCTGCCTATCAAGAATTTAATGAAGAAAGTTTTGAACGAGGTATTGCCTTTATAAAACGCACGGAGCCTCCGTATGTAATAAAAGCTGATGGATTGGCTGCCGGTAAGGGTGTTGTCATAACATCTAATCCTTTTGAAGCCATTAAGGTATTTAGGGCAATGATAAAAGATGCTCAATTTGGCGATGCAGGCAAAAATGTAGTAATAGAACAATTTTTAACTGGGGTAGAGTTGTCTGTTTTTGTGCTTACCGATGGTAAAAATTATGTTTTATTACCTGAGGCAAAGGATTATAAAAGAATAAATGAAGGCGATACAGGCCTTAATACCGGGGGCATGGGTGCTATTTCACCTGTTCCGTTTGCCGATGAGCTGTTTATGCAAAAAGTAATTTCTACTATTATAGTGCCAACTATAAATGGTTTAGACAAAGAAAATATTGATTATAAAGGATTTATATTTTTTGGCTTAATAAAAGTTGGTAACGAACCCTATCTTATTGAATACAATTGCAGACTTGGCGACCCTGAAACAGAAGTGGTTATACCAAGATTAGAAAACGATTTGGTGAAGCTGATTATTAAAATGTGGGAGAATAGACTAAATGAGGTGAAAATAAAAATAAATAAAAAAGCTTGCAGTACTGTTATGATGGTTTCAGGCGGCTATCCGGGTGATTTTGAAAAGGGAAAGGAAATGTGTGGTTTTGAGAAAATTACAGGCAGTATGCTGTTTCATGCAGGTACAAAAAACGTAGAAAAAACGGTACTTACAAACGGTGGTAGGGTAGTGGCAGTTACTTCTTATGGCGAAGACCTAAAGCAGGCGTTGGCAAAATGTTATGAAAACGCTGCTCACATAGAGTTTGAAGGTGCATATTACAGAAAAGATATTGGTTGGGAGTTTTTATAAATAAAAATCCAATCTCTTAATTGTGTATGTTTTATAATTCTATACCAACATTACGCAATAAAACACATGAATTATATATATATTATTCATGTGTTTTATTGCATTGGTTATTTTTTGGGAAGATTTCTCCATTTCTCCACAGAAAAAGTGCTTCATTACGAAATGACGTCAGTTATTGAGCTTTTCGTGGTATAATATTTAAGTAGTTACTTGTTATTTAAATAGAGCCAATGTGTAATTAGATTTTCCTTTTTGTATAAGCAAATACTTATTATTTAATAAGTACTCCTCTGTTATCATAAAATCTATACCGGTTATTTTTTCTTTATTTATACTTATTCCGCCATTCTGAACCATCTTTTTAGCCTCCCCTTTTGATGGCAATATACTTGTATCTGCAAGAAAAGAAACGATATTTAGTCCGGTTTCTTTTAGGCTTTCAATATTGCTGTTTACCTGTGGTACTCCTTCCATAACTTCTAATAGCTGTAATTCATTTAAAGAGCGTAAAGATGCTACTGTAGATTGCCCGAAAAGTATATCAGAAGCTTGTTGTGCAAAAAGTAAGTCTTCTTTGCTATGTACCATAATCGTCATTTCTTCGGCTAAAGTTTTTTGTAACTTTCTTAGGTGAGGGGCATTGCGATGTTCTTCTATAATTGTTTTTAATTCTTCTACACTGCGAAAAGAAAATGTATATGCCATTTTTTCTGCATCTTCATCTGCTTGTTTAAGCCAAAACTGGTAGAATCGGTAGGGAGAAGTACGGTCTCTATGAAGCCAAACATTTCCACCTTCCGATTTGCCGAATTTGCTGCCATCACTTTTCGTAATTAATTTACAGGTAAAAGCAAAGGCATCAGAACCTCCTTTTTTACGAATCAGTTCGGTTCCGGTTACAATATTGCCCCATTGGTCGGCACCACCTACTTGTAAACGTACATTATGATTATTATTAAGGTAATAGAAATCGTAACCTTGTATTAATTGATAGGTAAACTCTGTAAATGACATTCCGGTTTCCAATCTATTTTGTACGGAATCTTTGGCAAGCATATAGTTTACTGAAATGTGCTTGCCGATATTGCGAATAAAGTCTAGAAAAGTAAAATCTTTAAACCAATCGTAATTGTTTACCATTATTGCTGCATTAGGCTTGGCAGTATTAAAGTCTAAAAATTTTTCCAACTGTGTTTTTATTGCTTTACAATTATTTTCTATTATTTGTATATCAAGCAAGTTTCTTTCCTGCGATTTACCCGATGGGTCTCCTATCATGCCGGTTGCCCCACCTACTAATGCATACGGTTTGTGTCCTGCTTGCTGCAACCTCATTAATAAAGTAATAGGTACTAAATTGCCCACATGCAAACTATCGGCAGTAGGGTCGAAACCGATGTATGCCGATGTCATTTCTTTTAATAATTGTTCTTCTGTACCCGGAATAATGTCTTGTATCAGGTTTCTTGCTGTTAAGTCGGCAATTAAGTTCATGTATCTAAATTTATGCTTCTAATTTTGGCAAAAATAGGTTATGAAACGCTCATTTTTTATTTTTATAATTGATTATTAGACAGTATAGTATTTTTAATATTTAATTACTTTTTGTGTAGTACTTGCATTTTGTTTTATAATTACTAAATTTGTTGCTAACTTTTGTAGAAATTGTATAATACTGCTTAAAACATAGTATTTACACGCTTTTTATAAAATGACTATAACGAATAAAAGCATTTTTTATTTGGTATAGTTTGAAAACAATACTGTGAATTAATTATTTTTTGGTTTTAATTTGATAATATTTCTAAGTTAAATTTATATAGCCTTGAAAAAAGTTTTATTAATATTAGCATTGATTATCCCCCTTTGTAGTAATGCACAAAATTATAGTTATAACTATAATAAATATATTAATCAGTTCGGGGAAGATTATCATGAAGTAGGTGTAACACTTGGTATATCTAATTATATTGGAGACCTTCAAGGTAAGGCATTTCCAAAAATTGGGTATCAACCAATGGTGGGCTTGGTTTATAAGTATTTTTGCAGTCCGCATGTAGGCTTTAGGTTTGGTGTAAGCTATACCAATTTGTCGGCAGCAGACAGTAATAGTACTATACCTATCAATCAAGAAAGGAATTTAAGTTTTGCTACCCATCTTTTTGAGGTACACGGAGCAATGGAGGTTAACTTTTTACCGATTGCTGTACTTAGGATGAAGGTAACACCTTATTTGTTTGGTGGTATTTCGGCATTTTATTTTAATCCTTATGCACAAGATACTCAGGGTAATAAAGTATTTTTAAGACCCTTAAGTACCGAGGGGCAGGGCTTGCCAATGTATCCTGACAGAAAAGAATACAGCTTGGTAAATTTGGCTTTTCCGTTTGGTGGCGGCGTAAAATTTTTTATTGGTAAAGCATTTTTCTTGACCGGTGAAATAGGATGGAGATACACCAATACCGACTATCTTGACGATGTAAGTAAAACCTATGTAAATCTAGATACCTTACAAGCCTATAAAGGACAACTGGCACGTAGAATGTCTTACAGAGGTAATCAATTACAAAATTGGGATCATGTGAATCCTAACTATGGTTTTCAGCGTGGGGATTCTAAAAGTAATGATTGGTTCTGGTTTGCCAATATTACCTGTACCGTATATTTTAGAGCTTTTGGTAATCCCAAAGCTTATCTTAAAACAAGATGTCCGGGTTTGCTAAGCCGTTGGTAATCTGTGTAAAAAATCTGTGTATATAAAATTTTATTAGGCATTGAATATATCTTCAATGCCTAATTTTTATAAGTTTGCAGGTGCTTTTTAAAAAAAATGTATAATTTAAATTTTATATAAATGCAATTATTGCAATTTTTTTAAGTTAAACAATGCTTTTCAATATATTATACATTTTGATTATTATATATGTCATTTAAATGATGCAATATGTTAATTGTTATGCTTTTAGAAGGTATTCGTGGTCTGTAATTTTATTTTTATACTTTT
>CAIYTT010000041.1 GCA_903929195.1 uncultured Bacteroidota bacterium | reverse complement strand
TGATGGTGGTGGTGCTTGAATTTCAATATCTAAATGCCTGCTAACAGACGGACAACCTGAATTAGGTAATATTTCTGTTAGTGTGTAAATAGTGCCAACATTAGGTGTTGCGATTGGGCTTAATAAAGTAGAATCATTAAGAGTAGACCCGGGACTCCAAGAATAGACAGCACCGGCAGTACCTAAAGCTCTAATATCCACCGATTTATTTATGCATATTGCTGTATCAGGTGTTAAAATATGTAAACTTAAAGAATCTACAATTAATAATTTTGCACTATCTATTACAGATGAAACACCCGAACAATTTGTTGTTGAAATAAGATATATAGTAAGAATTTTTGTACCTGATGACGATGTGGAGCTTAAACCATGAATATGAACAGTATCGGTAAGAGTGCCGGCAGGAATTATTACACTGTCTATTATTGTAGTATAGTCAACACCATTAGTAGCAGTACCGCCAATGGTGTAGTGTATAGTGGTATTGGTAACTTGTGGTACAGGTATATTAAAAATGAACTCACCGGGATTACAATCACGAATACAATAAAAATAGCTGCCTAAAGAGGAATCAAATAATCCGCTTGAAGATATACTTGGAACATTAGAGCGAAGACTACCTGCTTTTAAAAATACACCGGAGTCTAAAATATCATCGGAAGCATCGGCAATTGCAATTTTTAAATGGTATGTATCGCAGGGTGTTACAGCTGCCACAGCCGACAAAACAGATGTAAAACCATCGTAAGTAACCGTTGTACCACTATCATTATTAACGTAATAGCTACAAAAAGGAGAACCTGTGCCTAAAGCAGCACAAGTAGAGGTGAAAAAAGAACCAGTTGCACCACAATTAACACTATTAATACATACAGGAATAGTTGTGCCGGGTACTAAAGCAATATTTTGCCCGGTGCCATAAGCATGACCGGAAATGAAAAATGCAAATACATCATTAAAATTAGAACATGTAAAATTGGTATATTCCTCCGACCCGAAAACATATTGAAATCTAACAGTATCTCCAACAGGTCTGAAGTCGAATTCTAAAATGCAAGCATCGTAACTGGAAATACCGCTACCTAAAAGTAAATCTAACTGAGGGTCGCCTGGGGTACCATTGCCATAACTGGCAAAATTACTAGGTACATCTACTGCATGACCGGATAGAACATTAACACCTACTGAACCTGTAATAGAAGATGATGATGCAATACCACTTGTAAGCACAATACCACTGTCTAAACCTAGATTGCTGCTAGTAACAACAAATATACCATTTGCAGTATCGGCACAGTTTAAAGTAGCATTAAACACACTTACTCCGGGACCGGTTAATTTTGTTGCTAATTGCAATGCAGACCTATGCGGGGTAACACTTATTTGTGCAAGAACATTATTAATACCAAAACAGGTAAGCATTATTATAAATAATAAGCTATTACGATACCTATTTTGACTTAAAAATGTACTCATACGTTGATTATTAAAGAATGATAGATTCTTACTATAAATATTGAATGATAAATTTACATAAAAATAATTACCAAACAAGTTTTTAAGTACATTTTTTATAAATATACATATAAATTATTTATGTAT
>CAIYTT010000040.1 GCA_903929195.1 uncultured Bacteroidota bacterium | reverse complement strand
TTATCCTTGGAAGCAATTTTATATAATTCACCAAAAAATTTGTCTCTTAAATCCATAACTCTTTCCTCGCAATTTTAATTTCCTCTGCATCGGGTACTCCTGCATGCCACTTTATTTTCCCTTCCATAAATGACACGCCTTTACCTTTAATGGTATTGGCAATTATCACTCTGGGTTTATCTTTCAAGTAAGATATTTTTAATGCGTGTTGAAGTGCAGTTAGATTATGACCATCATATACTTCACTTACGTGCCATCCAAATGCCCTCCATTTATCTGCCAGAGGATTTAGTTTATTTATATCCTCTGTATAATCTAAAACACACTGTTTGTTGCGGTCAATTATCGCAACTAAATTATCTAATTTATGATGTGCGGCAAACATCGCCGCTTCCCATATAGCACCTTCGTAGCATTCACCATCGCCCATTAAGACATATATCTTCCTATCTATATTATCCATTTTACTCGCCAAAGCCCAACCAGCACCAATTCCTAATCCATTGCCTAAACTGCCAGTATTAACTTCTACGCCAGAAACACTATTAATTGGATGACCTTCCAACCGACTTCCCTTTTGACAAAATGTTTTAAGTTCCTTAACGGGAATTATTCCTTTACTAGCAAGAACAGCATAAAGGGCTTGGACAGCATGTCCCTTACTCAAAATAAATTTGTCCTGTTCTCTCATTATTTTATAATATAGAGTAAGCAATATTTCTACACAAGATAAAGAACCACCGATGTGACCATGCTGTGCGGAAATAGTCATTTCCAATATTTGCTGCCTAACCAATTTTGCTTTTTCTTCCAATTCGGTACACATTCTATTAACCCCCACGAATTAAGATAGGAATTGTTTTTTCACCTGCAATTACCATCGCCCAATATCGCACTCTTCCTTCAACCAAATCGTAATCGTATTTTCCTTCCCAATCTATAATCTTCACTACCTTTACTGGCTTTAATATTTCACCCATTCTTATGTCCTCTGCTAATTCTGCTGGGCTTGGCACAAAGCCAAGTTTATTTTCTATTGCTTCCTCAAGTGTTTTATATACTTGCCGATTATCTTGCCCCCCTTTAATAACACGAATTTTATCGGGCGGGACAAGCGCATAGGTTGGAGTAAATACTTTATTTATTTTTTCATAATCTTCATCAGAAAGCACAAAGTCAGCACAAAGGGCATTTTGCCTAACATGAGCAAGTTCAATCGCTTTGGGGATAGCAATAACAGATGAGTGGTGAATTAGCCATTTCAAAACTATTTGTGCTACTGTTTTATCATATCTATCGGCAATATTCTTCAGTACCTTAATTCTTTTATCGCCATCAGCTATTAATCCTTGGTCTAATGGGCTATAAGCTATTGTAGTTATTTTTTGTTTCTCACAATAAGGTAATACTGTCTTTTCAATAGTGCGGTCAAAAAGATTATATTCAGTTTGAAGCGATTTAATTCCCCCCTTTGCAATAACCGCTTGAACTTCCCTTAATCCATTCACGGATAAGTTACTAACACCAATAAATCTGATTTTCCCTTCTTTTTTAAGTTTCTCCAATGTCCCCATAGTTTCACTTATCAGTATTCTCGGATTTGACCAATGTAGTTGATAGAGGTCAATATAATCTGTTTTAAGTCGCTTGAGACTTGCCTCACACGATTTCCTGACATCACTGTAAGAATTATGCTCTGGAGAAAATTTGGTCGCTATAAACACCTTGCCCCTAATACCCTTGATTACTTTACCAATTAGTTTTTCAGCATATCCCTCGCCATAAGATTCGGCGGTGTCAATAAATGTCATACCTAACCCAATACCCAAATCCAACGCCCTTATCTGATTAACTTCCTGCTCTTTACCTTGTGGTAAATAGCCACTCGTTCCCTGACCAATTGCGGAGATTTTTACTTTTGTATTCCCTAATGTTTTATAACGCATGGGAATAACCCCCATCAACGCAAATCGTAACACCATTTATATAACTCGCTTTACTAGAACACAAAAACACCACAAGGTTAGCGACTTCTTCTGGCTCTCCCAATCTACCCGCTGGTATTGTTTCTATCATCTGGGTATATTCCTTTGTATTTTCTTTTTTAGCTTTGTCCCAACCAGTGTCAGGTATCAAAATTGCACCAGGGGCTACGCTGTTAAATGTTATGCCATCTCTAACCAAATCCAAATTCATTGATAACGACTTCATTAAACTAATTTCAGCACTTTTCGCCATGCTAAACCAAGGTCTAGCACCACCCTCACGACCATATATTGAATTGATAGTAATTACACGACCCCATTTTTGCTTACGCATAAAAGGGATTACTCTCATAGTAAAACGAACCGCCGCCAACGCATTTTTATTATAAACATCTGTCCATACATTTTCTGATGTTTGTTCTATATCATCACTACCCCACCTGCCCCCACCACCAACATTATTTACCAATATATCAATTGTTCCCCAACTATCAATAATAGATTTCATCACCCACTCAATATCAGAAAAAATCATTACGTCAGCTACAATACCTATTGCCTGTATTCCTTTTTGTTTTAATTCCGCAACTGTATCATCCAATCTACTTTTTGTGCGTGCACAAATAGCCACATTACAACCTTCATCTGCCAACGCTAATGCAATACCACGACCTATGCCATGACTACCACCAGTAACTAAAACATATTTATCTTTTAAATCATAATTCATAATTTCCTCATTTTGGTCTCCATATTATATAGGAATACCCATCCATATATAAACTGCCAAAGAACAACCTATTCACTTTCAGGATTTCTATTTTATTCTGTGCTTCTAATTCCCTTAACCGAGTTAAGTAACCTTCAGAGTAGCCACGTTTCTTGTGAAATTTCACAGCCAAATAGTCAACAAGGTTATTCATATCATATAATTCAATAATCGGCTCTACATTGATACATAATTTCGGAGAACACCGTAAAATAAACTGTATAAACAGTTCAAATTTACTTGCTAATTGTTCTATTGCGCCAACGGTAAAGATGGCACTATTCTCATCCATTTTAAAAATATTATCTGGTTTTATCATATCAAATAGATGCCCACTTATATTCCACTTATAAACTTTCCCAATTTTATTTACCAATTTAACCGAAGAAGATACAAAATCCAACCCGTATAACTTCTTTTGGGGATATAATTTCGCTAATGCGACAAGATTAACTCCAGTACCACAACCAAATTCATAAATAGAATCATAATTCCCCAGATACTTTTCAAAAAGCCAGCACTTAAAAACCTCAAAATACGCAGTCTCAAAGTTAGGATTCATTGTAATAATATAATTTTGATTGAGTCTTATTAATTGGTTGGGTCTATAGTATTTTGGCACTAATTTGTTTAGGTCGTAGTCATTGTCAATAAAATCGGATAGATTTTCATTCCATCCCTTTTCCCAAATCGTTTTCCTTCTTGGCGACCCTACAAATTGAGTGTCACTATCTATTTTATTTAAAACATTTAATATAATATTATCACGCTCTGTGCCATCGGATATTACATACCTGAAATCATTTTTAATAATTAGTTCTCTACATTTTAGAGAGATATCATACGGCATCGTGCCAAATTGATGAGCAAAATCTTCATACATTAAATCTTCCATTATGGTTCAACCTCAATAATAATTTGCCCATCGGTAAATTCCTTAACATTTGGCAAGTCTTGTAATATCATGGGTTCAGGTATTTTATAATAATATTCATTGTACCAATAATATGGGGAATCGGGAATAGTCCCACCAGACATCGGTTCGTTCCTTTGAATATACGGCAATGCACCCTCTTTATAAGTCTTGTTAAGAAATTGATTATATATCCAAGGAGATATCTCTGGCGAACACGAATAGTAATCACCAGATAGTGTATTAACATAGGCTATTGCGTCTTTATCGGCTTGGGTTATAGCACTATGATATCCATAATCCCAAATCATCATCGGTATCGAACCGATACATATTATGGCTATTAATATCCTTATTGCTAATTTCCTGTTATTGCTAGACTGCAATACTACCCCGACAATACAGACAAATAATAACGCTACAACAATACTTAAATCAATGGCAAATCTCATTGAAAACGATGTAATGGTAGTAAACGATGGAATAGATAAACAGATAATAACAATCCCAAGTATTATCAAGACAACTTTCTGTTTTATATCTAAACTAATATCTTTACGCCAACGCCCGATTAAAACAATACAATAGATACATAACGGCAAGATTATAGCAACACCCAAAATAAAAAGCCCCCACGCAGAACTAACAAGCGGTGCTATAATAGCTTGCATTACATTAGAACCAGTAGCCACTTTAGCTACACCACTACCAACCACAGAAGCAACGTCTCCTAAAGAGCCAGTGGGATTAACTACGCCCTGACCAACATTAAAAATACCAATAGAGTGAAAACTCACCGCAAGCGTAAATAGGGCAACCACATATATACTCCAAGGCAATTTCTTTTTTATTGCCTTTATAATACACAACAAACACAATGGGAATAGAATACCTATTGTTATAATATCAAAGGTGCTACCGCAGTTAAACAAATCCATTATGCTCGGACAGGCAAGCAACATAATCGGTAGAGATAGTAAACCAACTTTCCAATCAAATAACTCGGTAAGTAATAGATAGAAGCAAAACCCCACCAAGCATAAAACGCCATAGTTAAACCACAAGAATAATGCGTTCACGGAAATACCCGTAAGTGTTGAAACCCATGCTATAGGATAACCAACTATCAATTGCCCTGTGTATAGCATATTTATGACATGACCCTGCTTCAAATTTTCAAAGAATTGCAGGTGCATAGCAGTATCATCACCGTTATTAAAATAAACATAACCATGTATGATGGGCGGTAATATTATAAATAACACAAATACCGCAAAGAATATCGGTACAATCACCTTTTTGTTAGCAAGTTTCTGTAATATATTTCTCATATTTAGAACCATTTATCTATATGGATTGCCTTTTCCTTTTAGGGTAGACTAACATTACTCGCATTTATTCTCCTTACGATTTATAGTATTCCTGTAATCATTAATATTCCTAAAGCTATAAGGAAACCTGCGACTGCCCAATTTAATATTGACCAATAACTATTACGGTGTTTAATGGCAACCCCAATATTTATAAAACCCAATACAATCTCAATTGTAGAAGAAACGCTAATATTCATTTCACTCTCCTTATTTGTATAGTTATTCCTTATT
This sequence comes from uncultured Bacteroidota bacterium, assembly GCA_903929195.1. Taxonomy (GTDB): domain Bacteria; phylum Bacteroidota; class Bacteroidia; order Chitinophagales; family Chitinophagaceae; genus CAIYTT01. The sequence continues at coordinate 4,678 of CAIYTT010000040.1, read as the reverse complement.
AGACTTAATGTTTTAGAAACCATTTTATAGGTTTAGGGTATTTTTCAATACGCTCTTCCCAAGCCTTTTTACTCTTTTCGGACAATTCTTTTTCATATTTAATCTCTTCATCAGTAAATTTCCAAAAAGGCTTCAAACTTCTTTCCACCACAAATAACATCAAGCCTATACTTATAAAAGCAAGCGCAAGTGGTAAAGTACCCCACATATAGTCAGCCATCCCCTGTGTAGCTAAATAATTATTTAAAGCCGATATACAAATTACACCTATAGCACCAATGTAAGCTATTACCATTAAACCAACCAAATATTGAATATACCTTACTAATACCTTGTATGTATAATTCTTATTACACCGTTGTCTTGCTCTCATAATATCTTTAACAAGTACCCAAATGAGAAGTACACCCAGCGCAATACCACCTAGAATACCTTGAATATTCATATTCCCTCCTTATATTATGGCACGAGTAAAAAATCCTAAAGCAAGAAATATTAATGCAAATATAATTCCCAACTCCCTATTATGGAATACTAAAAGTGTGATTAATCCTGCGATAAGAAACCCAACCGTCAATAGCATAAAACAAATCTTAACATCCACTTTACTCTTTTTAGCCCTTTGTTTATCCATTCGATTATCCACTCCTCACTCTCCTTATGATAAAAATATTAAAGTTTAACTCCACTGACACCACGCACCTTGTTATTTTTGACTTTTAACCATTCTTTATAGTACCATTCTGCTATCTTCTTAGCTTTTATAATATTTGATTCGTCTACTAAATCATACCCTTTACCATCATCTAGACAAAAAGAAATGCGATATCTTACTTCTTTAAGGACTATGGCTTTCATGGGTTTTAACCATAAATGGCGCACTGGAACTATAAATAATCCAGTCCATTTATCATTTGCAAAGTACCTATAGCAATCATAGCTATCATAACACCAAGTATATAAAATAGGAGACTCATTATTATCACTTAATTCTCTTCGTAACATCATTTAACACCTGCACTTAATAGGCGTAATAACATACTCTCAAGTATATTTATTGGACTTTTAGTGGAACTATTAGGAATTTCTATTCGTAGTCTTTTACCACAATAACGACAACCAGTAACAAAGGATGAGGCTGATTTTCCATTACCAAGTAAAGGTTTCAATTCTTTGAATAAGGGATTTTTCATATTCAATAAGAATAGGAATGTCATTTTTGCGCCAAGCCATAATAATTTCCGCTTATTATTACTACGCATTATTCCAATCGCTGTACTTGCTTTACCTATTAATTCTTTGTAATATTCTTCCTTACCACAATGAGGGCATATAGCCCAATTTCCCCATATTTCTTTCCCACTAGGCGATTCCCCTTCATAACTACTCATAGCCTTTGTTGATTTAGCCCAAAGATATTGGTTAGACAAATAATATAAGAAATATATAAACGGATACCATAACCTATTGGGTATTGAAGTCATGTTCCATATTTTCTTACCGATTTTACCGTAATATTTTGCTTTATCCTTAATTAGCCCTCTCTTTACACAAGCCTCAAATATTGCGCTACCTGGATATGGCTGAATGTAACTTAAATATAAATGAATATTCAAGCAATGGCGGGCAAAAAATCTCAATGTTTCCGAGATAGTCTCTTGATTTTCTGCCACATCCCCAAAAATAAAATTGCCACCAAAACCTATACCTGCTGATTTCGCAACTTCAATAGCTTTGGCTATCTGTGAAACCTTTGTTTTCTTATTCATACTTTCCAAAACACGAGGGCTGGCACTTTCCAAGCCATAACTAAAATAATAGCAACCAGCTTCCTTGGCGAGTTTTAATGTTTCATCATCTAATGATGCGCTTATATGCGTCTCAAAAATCCAGACAAAATCCCAATTATATTTTCTCTTCGCTTCAATGATAGCATTACAAAATTCACGCATCCTTTTTTTATCAACTGCAAATAATTCATCAAGAATTACTAGCACATTAAAATTATATTTTTCATACATCTCTTTTATTTCTTTAATAACATTATCTATAGACCTTGCTCTATATTTAGGGTGTTCTCCGCTATGGGTGCAAAAGGAACAATTAAAAATACAATTTCGTGACATTACAATGCCCATCGGTTTTGGATTTTGTCGTGGATAACGATATAAATAACGAGATTCAAGCGAATAGTTATCCAGCATCTGTTTAATCCCAAACGGCTCATAATCAGGGAAGGGTCTTTTATTTATATCACCATAATCAAAATTCCTTTTTGTGAATAAGGCTTTGCCGTTTTCCCAATAACCAAGATTATCTATATCGCTATAATCACTCCTGCCACTTGCAATCATATTTGCTAATTGAACTATTATTTCTTCACCCTCGCCTACTATACAAAAATCAGGGTGTAATAGCTCAAAAACAAATTCAGCATCATTGTTAATTATTCCACCACCTAAAACTACAGGTATGTTTGGATTATAATCTCTGATAATCTGCAAGGCATCTTTTATAAATTTAAAATCAGTACATAAGCCACCCAAGCCAATTAACTCTGGCTGGATTTGTTTAAGGTTATATCGTATTCTCTCATATATCATTTCATGGGCGGATTTATAACCTTTTTCATTATTGGGGTTTAATCCAAAAACTTGATGCCCAGTTTTACGAAGCGATGATGCTAAATAAGCGAATCCTACTGGGAAATCGCTTGCCGATACATATACAGGATAACCATATTGATAAGCGTATGTTGGTACGATAAGTAATACTCTCATTTATATCCTTTTTCCGCCCTGTAATAATTTAAGTAAGGAATAATAGCCAACAACACTAAAATAGTTTAAATATTGCAACGGCAACAAGAATTTGTGGTGACTTAATTCACTATAATATTTTGAGTTTTCTAATGCTATTTTGGCATCTCTGGCAAAATAATTATTACTCTTACAATCGGAGTGCCACCGATAATGCGCTAGAGTTTCATTTATAAAAGCAGGCTTATATTTAGCACCAAGTTTAAGCCAGTATTCGTAATCACCACCGATGCCTAACTTGTTTTCCCACAGCCCCATTTCCTTCATCACTTCTCGTCTCCAAAAGACGGCTGGCTGGGCTATAAAATCAAGTGTAAGCAATATATTATAATTGTATCTTTTTTGCCAAAATGTCCTATACCAAGTAATAAACTTATGAATTTCTACATCATCTTCATTTCTCACATCGCATTTCCCGTAAATCCATTGCACCGATGTATTCCCCATAAAATGTTTAGCCACTTTTGACAAACACCCAACTTCCAAAGTATCATCAGCGCAAAGCACGGAAATAATGTCGCCAGTAGCTTTCGCAAGACCTTTATTTATGGCATCTCCCGACCCTTTATCTTTTTCCGACACCCATATTATTTTTTTAACATACCTCTTTAGGATATCCAAGGTGTTATCAGATGATTTTCCATCAATAACTAAACACTCCACATTTTTATAATCGTTATCTATAATACTTAAAATAGCGGATTCTATAAATTTCCCGCTATTTAAGGATGGCGTTATCACTGATATTTTAGGAAGCAAGAATATCTCCTTTGCTATGTTGACGTTTTATTAACTCTCCATAAGGATTTTCTTCGGTGGGTTTAATTCACTTGCCCCAATTATTATAAGGAATAACGAAACCGCAAAAAAGATTAGTAGCATAGATTTATTATATAAATAGGATTGTGGATAATAAAGTCGCCAATCAACTTTTGTTAGATAGGGTATATCGTACATGGAATAGAAATGATATTTAATAATTAAAGGATTATCACTTACTTTTTCAATTGTAAAGTTACTATTATATGCATTAGAAGATTGGACTATGAGATTCTCGCCCCAACTATTATAATATTGAATGGAAGAGTATTGTCCTGCCGTTAATTGTGAAGTGCCATCATACACTGTATAAGGAAAATTAACTTTCGGCGGGTTAATGAACAGATAGGATATTGATAAGGCGCATATTATTATAACCGCAGTAATAATTGCCAACCAACCTTGTGAGAGATGTATGCGGGTTAAAAGTTTGTCAAGCCAGTTCACAATAACAAAAGACAATACTAAACTGGGTAATATCAAAAGAACACACCAAGTGCTTATCGGCATAATCAATAAAAATATTATCAGCACTATTGATATACTAAATAAGAATAAGGATAGTAACACTTTTAATTCAGTTTTATCCATCTACGTTTCCTCATCAGTAATTCCTAACTTTTTCGTTATCCTATCCAATTTCTTTTCTACACGGTCTAAAGCACTCTGTTTGTTAAAAAATTCATAATAACCTGCTATTCCAATCTTTATAATAAATATTATTGCAAGGATAGTGCATATTGTTACTATCAAAGAATATACCCAAAAAGGAAGAAGGTCTTTTAACCAAGTAGAATAAAGAACACTTATCAATACTAAGGTATTAAATATACCAGCAATTACGCCAAGTTGCCCCCAAGTATTTATTACCATTGCCCAAAACATCCCTATTCTTGAAACAAGACTACGTTTTGACGGCATTTTTACCTTTCATTATATATCTCTATCTTATTATCAAAAGAGGGGGTATTTATTCAATTTTGCCCCCTCTATTCTATTACATTTTCTTTTTTCGTCTATCCCTTTCGTAAAGGTTAGTA
>CAIYTT010000039.1 GCA_903929195.1 uncultured Bacteroidota bacterium | reverse complement strand
TATTTGTAATATTAATTTATTTTAGATGTATAAAGTACTGATTATTTCTTACGCTAATTGGGATTCTTTAATGGAATTACCTGCTGTATTTAAACAAGCAGGATGCATTTTGGATGTCTTTTCTGTAAAAGATTCATGGGTTTTAAAAAATAAATTTCATGACAAATGGATTGAATCAAGTGAAAATGCAACAGTATTTGTAGATGAATTAATAGAATACGTAAATAAAACCGGTAATGAATACAATTGGATAATACCCGGTGATGACATAATAATAAGGCTATTAAATGATAGATTAGATAATGAGAATTTATTTTATAAACTTTTACCTTTAACTAAAATTGAAAACAGAGAAATACTTGGTTCAAAAGCTGGATTTTCAAAATTATGTAGTAAATATAATGTAAAAACACCACGTTTTAAAATATATGACCCTAATGAAGATGTAAAATCAATTAGTGCCTATATGGGTTACCCGTTAATGATGAAAACAGATAAAAGCGAAGCAGGCACGGGTGTATTTAAATGTAACAATGAGGAGGAGTTGGTTAATTACTTATCAAAAATTGAAGTAAAAGATAATGTAGTTTTTCAGCAATTTATACAAGGGTATGATATTAATATGGAGGTATTATACAAAGACGGTGAGCTGATAGTATATAGTTATGCCAAACTATTAAAAATATTAGGCAATTTCGGGCTATCTACCCAACGACTTTTTTGTCAAAATACAGAAATAATAGAACAATTAACACAAATAGGCAGGTCTTTCGGCATAAATGGGTTTGCAAGTATTGCTTTTATGTATAACGAACTTGATAAACAACATTACCTTATTGAAGTGGATATAAGACCTAACTCTTGGATATTTTACGGCAAATTTACAGGTAGCGATTTTAGCGAGGGTATTAAAAAGATTATTAAAGGCGATTTAACTTTAGTTATACCCGATGCAACAAAATACCCTAAAGAAATAAAAATATGCCATTATAAAAAAGATGTTGCCCGGCTAATAGTTGAAAAAGATATAAAGGGTTTATTTTATTGGTTACTAAATAAAGATAATTGCTGGCAATACATTCCTACTTACGATAAACTTTTACTTAAGTCTTGTAACACTTATTTATATTTGTTTTTTAAAGACCTAATGAAAAACAAAATAAATAAAGTATTAAAAAAAGGTAGCAAGTAAAAAATTAATTTAATATTACAACAATGTACATTTTATGAAAGGTTATTTATGTAACTTTTCATTTCATAAATAAAATAGATAGTCTTATTAGGTACGGCTAATTTTGTTTTAATATATTTGCTCATTCAAAAACCAATCTATATGTTGTTAAATATGTTTTTATTCTTTAATTTTCTTTTTGCTCCAAGCCCTAAAGTTGAAATTCCTACAAGTATTTATGATTTTAAAATTGAAGCTTTAGATGGTAGTACTATTGATTTTTCTAAATTTAAAGGGAAGAAAATTTTAATAGTAAATACAGCCTCCAAATGTGGTTATACACCTCAATACGAAGCTCTTCAAAAAATATATGAAAAATATAAAGACAAATTGGTAATAGTTGGCTTTCCTGCAAACAATTTTTTATACCAAGAACCCGGTTCAAACGATAAAATTGCAGAATTCTGTAAGAAAAACTATGGGGTAAGTTTCCCGATGGCTGCAAAAATATCAGTAAAGGGGAAGGATATGGCTGCCATTTATCATTGGTTAACAGAAAAAGAATATAATCATTTTGCCGATAGCGATATTAAATGGAATTTTCAGAAATATCTAATTAATGAAAAAGGCGAAATTATAAATATGTTTTTATCAGGTGTAAAACCGGATAGCCCTGAGCTAATTGCTGCTATTGAGAAATAGTACAAAATCTATTTTTTATTTTCTTGTTGCCATAAACAGTGTTTTATCATCATCGCAACGTTCGTTTATTCGTTCGCTATTTAAATAGGCTTCTAATTTGACATTTAGTATATTTACTTTTTCATTATTATCAGCAAGTCTAAGCGACCCAAATAAATCATTAAAAAAAGGTTGATGTACATTCATTGCTTCCATGTTTAAGGCTATTAGCTGCAAACCATCCGTAATTATTGCTACTTCATTAATTTGTTCATTTATAATAGTAATATTTAAATTATTTAAGGTAGCACTATCCACTATAAAGGACGTTATATTTTGATATTCGCCGTTAAAAGGCCACCAAATTGCATTATAAAAATCAGTGCCGTCATTTCGTATAATAGCGCCGTCGCCAATATGAAAAAAAGCTGCTTGGCTCGTTGTAAGATAGCACCCCAAAACCGTACATGAATATTCATTTATAGAAACATTTGCTTCCGCTGCTTTAAAAGCTAATTCGTGATATACCTCCTCTAATAAATTATATATATCACCCTCTTCAATTATTTTTCCATTAGTTGCAATAATGCTTAGTTTTTCAACTATATAATTGGTTGCAAACTGTGAAGATTCAGCAGCATATAAAGCACTACCGGCACCATCGCAAACACAAGAAATCAAGACATCTGTATTATTAGGCGCAGCAACAATTGCATAATGTACAGCATCTTCGCAAGGCTTGTTACTGTTTATGTGCGATGTACCTGTTACACTTTTACCTATAGCTTTCCAGTTCATAAGTCGCTCCATCCGCTTGGTGGTATTAGTTTTGTTGCAATTCCCGGATTTTTTGAAGATACCATTTTCATTGATGCAGATAACCACATAAAAAATTCTCTAAACATAAGTCCTTTTAATTTCAATGGACTTCTATAAGATATTTGTTGCAGTATATCCATGTTTGCCCCTTCAACACCTATTGCAAAAAATGCAAAAGATTTTTTTTCCTCTCCCTCTTTTACTTTTTTTGCTGCCAGGCTATATTCGTCAGTAGGGGCACCATCTGTTATTAATATTATCCAAGGCTTATAATAAGAAATACCATGTTCTTTATACTCTTTTTTTCGTTTAGATACTAGTTTAATGCCTAATAATATTGCTTCACCAATTGGTGTATCACCGGTAGTATCTAATTGGCGAGGATTAAAATTAGGTACAGTACAAAAGTCTGACTCTATAACTACAGGACCAAAAGTTACAACAGCAATCTCTACTCTTTTGGTAGCTAATGCATCTTGCAATAATTCTTGCCTGAACATTTTTATACCTTCATTAAGTTGTAAAATGGGCATACCTCCCATAGAACCCGAAGTATCTAATAATAATATACAAGGGCAACGAGGCTCCGGATTATCAGCAAAATTATCGCTGCCAAAAGGTATTTGTTCAAATGAAATGTATTCGTCCATTAATCTTATTAATTGAAAATAAAGGTAAAACAATTGTTTTTTAATTAATCATTTTTTTATTTCTTCATCGCTTAAATCTATTTCGTCTGCAATTTCAGCTATCGTTTGTCCATTTTAATTCTATTATTTACTATTATTACATCGTTTTCATTAGTTTCGTCCTAAAAAAAGTTGACTCTATTTTAAACAACAAATATACACAAACAACAAACTCCAAGTCAATTAAACCGTCTTTTTGTAATGAATTGAAGTGCTGATTTTTCAACAGAACGAAGTAAAATAAAGAAATCTGTTTGGAATAAACTATTTTGAACAAAATATACTCTTTATTGATGTTTTACTTTACATATAGCTTGTTTTTATAAATATTGCATTTTTTTGCATTAAGGTGTTTTTCTTGGCGAAAACACCAACAAAAGCACAAAAAAAATATTTTTTTCACTATTATTGCAAATAACTGGCAAAACCATCAATACAACTCTGAATCATTCTCTTTTTATCTTCATATATGGGACATTTTTCGTTGTTTATTTTTATATCCTCCCATACTGCTAAAATATCCAAAATGTTTTGTTTTGTAAATTCAAATACTTGCTCATTCAATATCATGCTTGCCATAATGGCTGGCTCGTATCCTTGATAAAACATTATTTCAAATAATTCTTTTAATTTTTGACTACAATCCAATGTTTGTAAAGCATAAACCAAAGTTCCATTAAAGTTAAAATTTTCTTTATTGCAAATTGCGGCCATTAACGGGTCAATTGCATTACTATCACCAATATCCCGTAAAATAAGAGCTACAACGTTTTTTATATCATTATCTTGTGATTCAAGTAATGCAATCAAAAATTTCTTTAGTGCAATTCTCACGCAAAACCCTACCAGCTTCCAACTGAACATCCCAATCAGAAGAAAGAAGGTTAATTTTTGCTTGTTCTATTTTGTTGTTTATATTCATAACCACACTTGACTAAGTCTCTTTTTTATAGAATTGAATTCGAAATTTACACCACTTTTGTTGATGTATTTATTATACAACCACATTCTGATATTGCAATAAATCTTGTCATAACTCTATCTACTGTCCGTTTAGATATGACATATCAAAAAAGATATGTCATATCAAGTCTAAAATGGTATTTTTATGCCTTTGTTGATGTTTTACAATACAAATACATTCTAATATGCCAACAAGCAGGCGTAAATGAATGGAACAATCGTCCTATTTAATAGGTTGCACACTTAGAAAGTGTAAAATATTCTTAATCTTCTCTGTTCTGCCAACCGGTTCTTATATACTTGTGCATTACACCTATTTTTAAATTAAAATATCCCGGATGCACTCCTAACGATGTATTTATAGGGTTGTCTAATGTAGTTAATGTACCGGGTATAAAACTATA
>CAIYTT010000038.1 GCA_903929195.1 uncultured Bacteroidota bacterium | reverse complement strand
TTAGCGTTTTTATTTTTTTTAATCGCACTTCTTACGGAAAGAAAAAAAAATACCGCTCCTGCGAATCCATACATAATACCTGAAAAATGGTTGTTTGCATTCCTTTCTTCGAGTATGTGTCCAACTATCGCAATGCCTGAGTAAATAACGATTTCAGTTAGCAATACTATTTTCTTTCCATGTGCTATAAATTTATCTGATTAATTATTGCGTTAAAGAAGTCATCAATGTCATTTCGCCATAGATAATTGGGGTGGTATGTTCTAAAGGCAAAAGGAATTTCATCAATAAAAATTCTTGAAATTTGCCTTTCAGGATATGGGGTCCCCGCAAGAAATTCTACTTGCCCTAAATTGTCTTTAATAATATTGTCGTAGTTAGGACCAGTTAAAAACAAAACTAAATTGGGTTTAGTAATTTTGAGTTCGTCTTTAATTATCGAGAAATGCTCGCGTTCAACCTCGTAAATATAATCAGGCGGTAACCCTTTATCATTTTCTTTTCCTATCTTTACAATATTATTCCAGATCAAACTAATTTTCTTATCAGGATATTTTTCGTGAAGCAATTTAATAAATCTGGATACACCATTCCAAAATTGTCCCCCATAGCTCCAACATCCCTCTTTATTAAAGAATACATCGTAAATACCCTGAACGTAGTCCATACCTGGTCTTCCTGGGTTCGATTCATCACTCCATTCACCACACCATCTATTTGTTTCTTGCCCGAAAAACATTAATCGAATATCAGCATTCTTCCAATCTTCTTCACTATCAATATGAATAAGTAGTGGATTTGCTGGTTTAATATCTAAATCCTCATCTTCTATAATCCTATTGATGGCGGAGCTTAAATTGTCCCACTTTGAGGAATAAAGTTTTAAAAGTTGTTCATTCATCTTATCCATGATTAGATTATTTTTTAACCAGCCAAAAATACAAAAAAGAAAAAGATTGACAAAAATAACTTTTCAAAAAATTTGGGAGACGTCAAAACTTAACTATGCGTATGCAAATAGGACGGCTTACACTATTGAAAGCATTGTAAACCTAATAGAGGTTTAAAGTAATAAAGAATAGCTGCAAATCTCAGCCATTTTTGTTATCTTTGTTTTTACTAAGTAAATATATGGGTTATAGAATTGGCGACATTGATTATGAAGTATCATTTGAAGATTTTTCAAAAGAAGAAAATTATAACCATAGACATTTCTGGATAAAAGATAAAAACGGTAAGGGCTGGAGATTTAGTGTAATTTATCTAATAGAAGATGGTGAAATAAAAGACTGTCAATATTTGGAGTCAGGATTAGACAAATTCCACCGTGAAACTATTTTTGAACAATCTCTAAATCAACCTGATACATTATCAATAGTTTAGAGTAGATGACTTTTGCTGGGTTCAGATTTTGGTTCATAATTCGGAGTGATTATAATTGCCTTCAATATAGTTTGAGCCACTACGTGGATGTTCTCATGAAGTCTGAATACATTTTCAGACGTGTCGTAAAAAAGCATTTTGATTGTCCGTAAACACCTTATATTTGCACCGAGCTTCTTTGAAATACTGCCGGATAAAAAGGGATAACAAAACCTAACTGTTTCCCACCCAAACAATCAGGGTAACAATTCAGGTCTGTTTATGTAAAACTTGTTACCTATTTGTTACTTTCATCTCCTCTTAATCTTCTGAAACCATTGATAATACAGGTGTTTCGGTCAATAGTTTGAGGTCGCAATTTGCGACCACCACTTTGGGACGCAACAAATACATTGCCCAAATTATCTGCAACTATCTGGCATGGGCTGGATATTCCGGTCGCAACAGTAGTTATAATACCGGTTGCAGCATCAACGCGGCGAATCCTGCCTCCACTATATTCGCTAATAAACACATTCCCTGCATAATCTGCTGCTGCCCCTATTGGCCGGCTAATTCCGGCTGCTGTCGCAGGACCTCCATCACCGGAAGTGCTACCTACACCATTTCCAGCAATTGTAGTAATGATTCCGGTAGCAGCATCTACCCTTCTAACTCTATTATTATTCCAATCGCCTATATATAAATTGCCTGCCAGATCGCAACTAAGGCCATAGGCACTGAATGTTGCTGCTGTAGCAGGACCACCATCACCAGAAAAGCCGGAGGCACCATGTCCTGCTACTGTACTTATTATCCCTGCCGGTGTTATTTTTCTTACCCTACCTCCTCCTGCTTGCATTACATATACATTTCCGGCTCCGTCTGAGCAAACGCCCTGTGTTCCGGAAATAGAGGCAGCAGTTGCAGGTCCCCCGTCTCCAAGAGTCGAGCCACCACCGGCAAAAACAGTTACTTGTGCATCTGTTGAGGCAATGCAGCCAATAAGAATCATTAAAATGAATATTGATTTTTTCATGGGTAATTTTTATAATTACACAATAATTTTATTTTGCTTATTTGTGGCTTGACTTTTTGCTCTCTATTTAGGTTTTGTTCTTACATGCGTTAAATCCCCAAACAACATAGTACAAATTATAATTAATATCTGTTCGGAATACTGACAATAATACAAGCACCATTAACGTTACATAAGACGTGCATAAACTTGAAATGGTTGGCTGTATCATAAAAAATGATTGGTTTTATTTCACTTCGCTAGTCAGGATTTGCAATCTAACCACAAAAATATCCAAATTTGTTATCCAAACCCTATTCTGCGAAATAAATAATTAAAAACTATAGCATAAAGCTACCCAAGCCAAAAAATTAACCCTGATGAAACCCATATTAACCCCAAATTGAATCAAAATATAACCGAAATGCACCCCAAATTTGTGCCTTTGTTGGTGTTTTCACCGACAAACAACATCATAATCCAAAATAGCTAAGTTTTTTATCTTTACATTCTCTTTTGTGCCTTTGTTGGTGTTTTCACCGACAAACAACATCATAATCCAAAATAGCTAAGTTTTTTATCTTTACATTCGCTTTGTTGGTGTTTTCATAAACAAAAACTTATTATAATTAAAATGGATTATACTCGTCATCGGAAGAACCAACTATTTGTTGGTGAAAACACCAACAAAGGCGTAATTTATACCTTACAAAGCAAATAAAAAAACCGGAGACAGCTTAGTATTCCCTACTTGTTCCTAAATTTAATCGGTTTCTTAAATCGCCCGATACCGCAGATTTATGTAGAAGGATGGCTGTAGTTTTATATTTTACATACGTTTTGGTAACGTACATATAGCCATTATGGTCATTTTTACTGTCCCATGAGTTTTTTACCTTATAGTATTTTTTATGATACTGGTCTTCTGCAATACCTACAATATGCATTCCATGGTCATCTGTGGTTTCATAATTATCAAAAGCAGTTTGGCGCATGCCCGGTGTTATAAAACGTTCTTTAAAAATAGGTCCGAAGAACATCATTTTCTTTTCATCCTCACTCATGTCATCTACTTCTTTTTCAGGTACATAAGCAATACCGTTTTTCCAACTAAAATATTTTTCGCTAATGTCTGCTGCCCATGCTACCGTAAAACCATGATTGATAGCACGGTCTATTATATCGGTTAGGTCATCCATTTGTACATTATATACTCTATTATAAGACCAGTTATCGGGTACCATAAGTATTGTTTTCTTATAATAAGGTTGATTTGAAAACGAAGAAAACTCAATATAATCCTCAGGGTGAATACCTACTCTTTCGCGTGCAAAACTGATGGGTGTATATCTTCTGCCATCAAATTTAAAAGTTTCTGTCAATTCGCCTAAGTAGGCATCAAGGGTAGCACTAACAGCGTTTTTCCAGGCAGAGGTTAGTTTTCCGTTAGGGTTAGAAACAACGGCATCCAGCATCCCTTTTAGTACGGCAGCTAATTCGCCAGTTTTATTTTTTCTTGTTCCATAGTTTAGTCCCGGATAGGCATCGTAAGGCATCGCCCCGTATTTAGAATACATATTTAATACATCATGACATTCCCCGCCATCGCCCCATGCTATAGCCCCGTGCATTCTAACATAATTTTCTGCTTTATCTAAATACACACACCTTGCACTATACATTTGAGATAATTCAACCGGATTTTTACCCATTCTCATCATTTCGCTTTCCAAAAACGAATTAGTAGAATAACTCCAGCACGTACCCGAACTGGCTTGGTTTTTAATAGAGGTATGTTCTAATGTAATAAGGTCTTTAAAATGAAATCTCTTATTGCAAAAGTTACATTCACTTGGTTCTATATCTTTTATAAAATAATCCTGTGCATGCACCAATAATGGCAATATGCATAAAAAAAGGATAGTTAGTTTCTTCATTTAAGAGATGAAATTTTTCAGTGTTACAAATGTAATTATAATAACCAAATAATTGGTAATTTTTCCGGCAATGAAATTTCAAAAAGAAAAAATAGACACTTTGCGAGCGGTTTTATTTTTTATTAAAGATATTGTATAACTTTATTGCAGGAAATAAAAAATGATGATGATTAAAAATGCAAAAGTTTTTCTTTATTTTGTTTCAGGCTTAGTTTTAGGTTCTCTATTGATAATGGTTTTAGCATCTAAAAAAAATGAGACGGGAGCTACTGCTATTGAAGTTAATAAAGACGGGAGACCACTTTATAAATGGTACACACCTGTAATGCCCGACAAATTAGATTTTTGTGGCGAAGAAATGCCTTTAAATCAATGGGATGTAAGAGAACGAATGGAACGAGAGCTTTTAAGTAACTACTATCTTCGTGGCAGCGAATTATATATTCTTAAATTAGCTGGTCGTTATTTCCCAATTATAGAAGAACGATTAAAGGCTAATAATATGCCCGATGACCTTAAATATATATGTGTTGCCGAAAGTTCATTGCAACAAAATGTACTTTCACCGGTTGGAGCAGCCAGTTTTTGGCAATTTATGAAGGAAACAGGTCCCAATTTCGGTTTGGAAATTAATGAGGAAGTTGACCAAAGATTTAATGTTGTAAAAGCAACGGATGCCGCTTGCAAGTATTTAAAACAATTACACGATAAATTTGGTAGCTGGACATCGGCTGCAGCTGCCTATAATTGTGGACAAGGCTCGTTTTCAAATCAAGTAGAGTTTCAGCAGGCTACTAATTATTACGACCTTATTTTTCCGGAGGAAACGAACCGTTATGTATTTAGAATAGTGGCTTTGAAATATCTGCTTTCGAATGCTAAGAGTTTGGGGGTCATCTTAGAACCTTCGGAAGAGTATAAACCACTAAAATACAGAACAATTACTGTTGAAAAAACGGTTGATAATCTTACCGAATTCGCTAAAGCAAATAACACATCTTATAAAATGCTTAAAATTTATAACCCTTGGCTTAGAGCTCATAAGCTTACCGTAAAACCGGGTAAAAAATATGAAATTGCATTGCCACTATAGTAGGTAATATATCGTATATTTATGTAAAGCAAAGGACGGAATACATAATATTCTATCTTTTTTTATTTTTCTAAATTACAACTAAAGCCTAAGCTTAAAATGCTTTGCTTGTTGTACCCTAAATCAGCAAATAAATAAGAAATTTTATTGATAGCATATCTTGCTCCTACTTTTAAATAAGGTGTTAGGGTATGGTCTGTCCTATTTGTTATTGTACTGTCGCCGGAAGGAAAACCGGAATATTTAATGTGATTAAGAGAAAAACCCAAGCCTACAAAAGTGCTTACTTTCTTTATATGTATATAGTTGTTTAACGAATAGTAGCAACTTAAACCAATACCAACGAGTGTAAAGTAATTTACCTTATAACGTTTATAAATATCACCGTTCCCGTTATATATTTGGTAATAATTATATTGAAAATTGTCATAGTTTGCAGTTGCAGCAAGTGAAACATTTTTATGTATTACGTACTCTAATTTAGCATAAACAGGAGCAAACCCTGATGTATTATTTTTTTCAAAACCTTTTGGCAGGTCATAATAATTTCTGTAATAATCTATAAAACCTAAAGAAACAGTTGCAAAGCTAATATGGTTTGCTTTGGGCTGTGTAGAATCTATTTTAGTATTGGTATTTGTTGCTTGTTGTGCATACAAAGAAATAGTAGGTAAAAAAGCAAGTATAGCAACAATTTTTTTCATATCAATTAATACAAATGAATTTATAATATTATGAAAATCAATCAGTGAAAATCGCATCAAAGTTAACTTTTATCAGATAGCTTTTTCAATTCTTTACTATTACTGATTTATAAAAAACGTGAAGCACCCTAATTTATTTCATAGAATAAAATAAATGGGGTGCTACTATTATATATTTAAATAAAACAACAACTAAATACAAAAAAATGCCAAATAACCTATTAATAAACTAAATTACGGTATTGTATCAAAAGTCATAAAAAATCGTACTTTTGCGATTCAAATTATTATAATAATTTTATTATATTGATGTTAGAGCAGGGCGTTATAAAAGAAAAGTGGCATATCGTAGCATTCGGGAGGGCTAAAGACTATAATCAGTTATTGAAGCCTAATCTAAGTGGTATGGTGGTGTTTAGCAGTGTAATAGGCTACTTAATGGCTCCCGGTACTACTTTTATGTGGTCTGATTTTGGCTTATGGCAAAAAATAATTACACTTTTTGCCGGCGGCATGCTCATTACAGGCAGTGCCAACACCATAAACCAAATATTAGAACGAGAAAGCGATGCAAAAATGAAACGAACCCGGCTTCGGCCTATGCCCGATGGGCGTATGCAAGCAACAGAAGCTTGGATTTTTGCTATTATAACCGGCTTAACAGGTGCGTTTTTATTAGCTTTTTATTTTAATTTACAAGCAAGTATTTTAGGTGTTATTTCATTATTACTTTATGCTTTTGCATACACACCCATGAAAAAAATACACCCTATAGCAGTTTTTATAGGTGCAATACCGGGTGCATTGCCACCATTTATAGGTTGGGTAGCTGCCACAGGCACTTATAGTATTGGTGGCTGGGTTTTATTTTTATTTCAATTTTTTTGGCAATTTCCTCATTTTTGGGCTATAGCATGGGTAGCATTCGATGATTATAAAAATGCAGGTATTTGTATGTTGCCTACACGCGAAAAAGAATCTAGATTTACAGGGTTGCAGTGCATGGTATATAGTTTAATACTTGTGCCATTAGCAATGGTGCCCAGAATGCTGGGCATGATAAATAATGAAGCTATGTGGTTTTGTATGTTTTGCGGCTTGCTTTATTTTGCAGCATCAGCAGTATTTTATTTAAAAAACGATTATAAATCGGCACGAAGAGTTATGTTTACCTCTTTCTTTTATTTACCTGCAATACTTTTATCATTCGTATTCGGGAAAATATAAAAATATAAAAAACAGTATAACAGTAATTAAAAATAAGTGTAAAAAAATTGTATGGATACAATATTGACGCCTGCTAAAGAAAACAAAAAAATACACCCGCATAAGTTTGCATTATGGATAGCTATGGGCAGCATGAGCATGATGTTTGCCGGACTTACAAGCGCGTATATGGTTAGGGAATCGCAGGGCAATTGGCGCTATTTTACACTACCGTCTTTATTTACTTACTCTACTTTTGTAATTATTTTAAGTAGCATTACGGCACATTTGGCAGTAAAAGCGTTTAAAAAACAAGAGGTATCAAAATTTAAAAAACTGATTTATGCTACTATATTATTAGGACTCTTATTTGGGCTATTACAATTTGCCGGTTTTTATCAATTATTGCATACGCCACAAGTAATAAAAATAAATGGGCAAGTATTAAATGACGCCACCAGCATACATTTAGACGGCAATCCGAGTGAATCATTTATCTACATCATATCAGGATTACATTTATTACACATTTTTAGTGGAATAATTGCATTAGTTATTGTATTTTGGCGAACATTAAGAAAAGAAATAAAGACCTTTAATTCCACTGGATTAGAAATTGTTGCCAGTTATTGGCACTTTGTTGATATTTTGTGGGTTTATTTATTTATTTTCTTTTTAGTAAATCAATAATTTTTTTAACTTCGCCACAAAATTAATAATCGAAATTTATATTAGCCTATGTTACAAGCTGCGCCAATGGCAAAAGAGAATGTATGGGGCGGAGGACGCTCCCCGTATAATGTTAGTTATGGAAAAATGATGATATGGTTTTTCCTATTGTCAGATGCCTTAACTTTTGGAGCTTTACTGATTTCCTATGGAACAAAACGCTTTTTTAGTGCTGTTTGGCCCGATGCAAATCAAGTATTTAAATCTTTTCCTTTTTTAGAAGGTAACGATTTACCACTACTTTTTGTGAGCTTAATGACCTTTATTCTTATCATGAGTTCGGTAACAATGGTACTTGCTGTACATGCAGGGCATTATGGCGATAAGAAAAATGTAGCTGTTTGGTTATTATGGACTATTATTGGTGGTATTTGCTTCTTAGGCTGCCAGGCTTGGGAGTGGACGCATTTATATGGCGAGTGTAACGGGCTTTGGGGTGCGTTTACTACCGAAAACATGCCATTCGATTCGTTTCAAGGGTTCTTTAATATGCATAGCCCTGCTGTAGCAGATATTGTTGTTCACCATTCAAAAGTGGCACAAGAAGCTTCGCATCAATTTTTTAATTATTTCTTTACCATTACCGGTTTCCATGGTGCACACGTTACCAGTGGTGTTATCTTTAATATGGTTATATTAATAAATGTAGTAAATAATACCTACCAAAAAAGAGGCCATTACGAAATGGTTGAAAAAGTAGGTCTTTACTGGCACTTTGTAGATTTAGTATGGGTGTTTGTATTTACATGTTTCTACTTATTATAATACCGGAAAAGAAAACGAATTCATTTAAAATTTTCAAACTTAAAAAATAGTTAAAAGCATGTCTGCACATAATCAAAATGAAAGTGTACAAGCCTTATACGAAGGCGACCAATCAAAATTATACTCGGGAGTAATGGCACATCATACCGATGTTAATTCGCCGGAGAGTAAAGCACAAGTAAAAAAAATATGGAAAATATTTTGGATACTATTGTTCATTACTTTAATAGAAGTTACTATTGGTATGTTTTTTAGTAAAGCAATGCCTATAGGTATTAGGAACTTTGGTTTCTTGGCTCTTACAGTTGTAAAAGCAGGTTATATTGTAGCTGTTTTTATGCACTTAGGCGATGAGCTTAAAAACTTTATGATTACCGTATTAGTACCATTAGTATTATTTGTATGGTTCATAATCGCATTCCTTGCCGATGGTAACTATTGGTTATGGATAAATAAAGATTCGCCGGTACATGCAAAATATGAACAAGTAATTAAAAAATGACGAATAAAAAAACAAATAATAAATATATAATCGGATTAGCGGTGGCCTTAGGTCTGCCGCTTTTTTGTTATTTTATCGCAAAAGCATTATCGAAAGATAAAATACACTTGCCTAATTATTATATAGCTGAAGGTGTAAAAAAAGATACGATTAATGGAAAAATTCAATATGATACGGTTTATCATACGGTTTCCGATTTGCAACTTACCAATCAATTGGGTGATAAAATATCTACCGATAGTTCTCTGAATGGTAAAATACTTGTTTTTAATTTTTTCTTTGTTAACTGCCCTACAATATGCCCCAGACTAACCTCTAATATAGGTATGTTGCAAAATGCTTTTAAAAAAAATCCTAAATTAGAACATAGCTTAGATACATCGGTACAATTTATTTCTATTACTGTAAATCCATCGCACGATACTGTACCTGTTTTGCGTACTTATGCCGACCGCTACCATGCCAACCACGACCATTGGTGGTTTTTAACCGGCGACAAGAAAACAATATACGACTTTGCGAGAAAAGAATTGGCAGTAATTGCATACCCGGGCGATGGTGGTGCCGATGATTTTATACATACCGAAAAATTAGTTTTGGTAGATAAAAACCGGAAAATAAGAGGCTACTACAGTGGTTTAGATTCGCTTGCCATTAGAAAATGTGCCGATGATATTGTATTACTTACTATGGAAAAAGAACATAGAAAATAGAATAATCATTTACGATACGCTTGAAGAACGGTGTTAGATATGCCCTATCGAAAAAGATATGGCATATCGTGCATTGTATATAGTTGGGTTTAGATAATGCCTAAATGCGATTGGAAACAGCCCGTTTTTATTAAAAATTTAAATGGGCAGTTTATTTTTTGTAGTTTATTGATAATGAGGTACTTGTAAAAATAAAACTGCTCATTAATTGCCCGTTTGTGTATCATAGTGAGTTATTTTTTTTGTTAGGTATTTGGGTTTTATGGCTGTAAGGTATTTTATTTTAGAATAGCGTTTTAAAGTTTAATTGCACCTTTTAAGGGTGTTTGTGGGTGTTTTTTGTTGTGTAACAAGGGGTTGAGGGTTGTTTGTTTTTGTGCGATTTTTGTCTGAACCA
>CAIYTT010000037.1 GCA_903929195.1 uncultured Bacteroidota bacterium | reverse complement strand
TCTAATTTCAATAAAAGCTTATTGAAGCAAATTTTCCTTGTTCATGGAGAAAA
The DNA here is from genome assembly GCA_903929195.1 of uncultured Bacteroidota bacterium. Lineage (GTDB taxonomy): Bacteria > Bacteroidota > Bacteroidia > Chitinophagales > Chitinophagaceae > CAIYTT01. The sequence continues at coordinate 18,361 of CAIYTT010000037.1, read as the reverse complement.
AGAACAGCAGGATATTTTTAAAAATAATCTCAATACAGCCGGTTTCAAGAATGTTATTATTCCAAATAAAGGTTACATCTTTAACATTGATGAAGGGAAGGAATTGATATAACATGGACAAAACAAAAATAGAGAAATCAGTTTGAAGCAATTTAGCCTATTCATTTTATTTTTCTTGACTTTATTTTCCTTTTATCATGCTTGTATTAATTTTATATTATTTTTCTTAGGCTATCAATTTTAATTGGTATTTAAGCATTCAATTTTTAAACTATATTTGCATTCGTTTTCAACTTTAAAATATAAAAATATTTTTAATAAATATTTTGTACTATTTTTTCTAATGATATTACTCCAACAACAGTTTTCGTTAAAACAGTTCAATACTTTTGGAATAGAAACATTTGCAGAATATTTTACAGAATTACATTCAGCAAATGATATTAATGAGATTGCTACTTTACCTTACAAAAAGTATATTTTAGGTGGTGGTAGTAATATTTTATTATGTACTAATATAAACGGTATTGTAATACATAATGCTATAAAAGGAATTACAATTACAAAAGAAGATACTAAATATGTATGGCTAAATGTAATGGCTGGCGAAATATGGCATGATTTGGTTCTATATACCATAGATAAAGGTTGGGGTGGTTTAGAAAACCTTGCTCTAATACCGGGTACAGTTGGTGCTGCACCTATACAAAATATTGGTGCTTATGGTGCTGAAGTAAAAAATGTTATTGATAGCGTTTGTTGCTGGCATTGGGAAGAAAAAAAATGGATTACACTATCTAATTCAGATTGCCATTTTGGTTATAGAGACAGTATTTTTAAAAATAGCTTAAAAGATAAAACGTTGGTATGTTCTGTAGTTTTTAAATTAAAAAAACAACCTGATTTCAATATTACCTATAATATTCTGGGAAATGAATTAAAAAATAGAGCTATAAAAGAATTATCGGTTAAAGCAATTGCGGATGCTGTAATTCATATTCGTACCCAAAAACTACCCAATCCTAAAGAAATAGGTAATGCCGGCAGCTTTTTTAAAAATCCTACTATTGCTTTATCGCAATATATTGCTTTACAAAAACAATTTTCTGATATACCCCACTACCCTATCGATACAGACCACGTAAAAATACCTGCCGGTTGGCTAATAGAACAATGTGGCTTTAAAGGTTATATAACCGGACACACAGGTGTGCATAAGAATCAAGCATTAGTATTAGTAAATTATGGAAATGCTACCGGTTATGAAATTATAGAATTAGCAGAAAAAATTTGCTCTACTATAAAAAATAAATTCGGTATTCTGCTTGAAATGGAAGTACAAGTATGGAAATAAACAATATTATATAAACCTATTTTTCATTCCTAAAAAATTTATCTATATTATCAATTTGAATATCTCTATTAAATAAATTCTCCGCTGATTTTAAACAATTATTCTTATATATAGAAAGTTGCGAATTGCTAAGTGTTGCTATTTCTTTTATTTTAATATTAATATCTTTAAAATCGCTTGGCGCACATACCCAACCTGTTTCCGTATTTTTAATTATTTCAGCACCCTCGCCGCCTCCCGTAAATAAAATTGGTAAGCCCGCCGCCATTGCTTCATATATTTTAGAAGGTACAGCCCCAAAAATAGCCATTTTTAGAGGTATTAGGGTAATATCGTATTGCATAATTGTTTCAGGTATTAAATTTCTTGCTACCGATTTATGCAAATAGATATTTATATTCGGATTCGTATTTAAAAATGTTTCAATTTCTACTTTTTCAGCACCATCGCCATAAATATGAAATTCGACCCCTAATTCACGAAAGTTAATATTCTTGCAAATATCAAAAACTCCTTGGGCAACACCCAACAGACCGGCATATACAATTCTAATGCTGGTATTTCCCGATGTATTTTCTATTTTTTTTATAGACCTAAATCGTTCAAAATCTACCCCGTTTCTAAATAAAAGAGTTTTAATTGTGCCTTTACTGTTTATATGGTCAATAATTTGTTGCGACTGCCCAAAACATGCATACGATTTTACATAAAGGTATTTTTCTACTTTTTCTAAAATACTATAAATACGTCCTTTTGATATAGCTCCAATTTCTAAAGCTGAAAGTGGCCAAATGTCTGACACATTCATAATATGCTTTGCACCAGATAGTTTAGATAAGATTAAACCGGACAATGCTAAGGTTAGCGGTGGCGATTCTGTAAAAATGTAATCCGGCTTAAATTTTCTAATTTTAAATATAGAAAACATAGCTGTAAAACTAAAAGATAACATGCTGATTATTCTCGGCAATGTTTTTTTAGAATTAGATGGATAAAGTGTGTATCTTAATGTATCAATATCATTTACAGTATCTTTTAAGTAGAATTTTCCTTTATATTCATCAAAAATTTTACCTTTAGGGTAATTGGGCATTGCAGTAACGATTAATACACTATGTCCACGTTTTTTTAAGCCAATTGCTGTTTCTAATAATCTTGATTGGGGGGCACCCATTTCCGGGAAAAAGTATTGGGTGAGAATGATTATTTTTTTCAAATTAAAGTAATTTCAGTATAAATTTGCCGTTTCGGTTACAAATCTACAAAAAAAACGATTCTTTTTATATTGCTTTATTATTAACTGTTTAGAATCTATATTCATTTATTTTATAAAACGAACTAACAATATGCAATAGAAAAATACATTTTGATAAAAAATACACATTTCTATAGTTCAATTTCTATCTTTACATGTTACAGATACATGAAAAAAAAGCTTACTTTCCTCATATACAATACATTAATTTATATTAGCTGCTTACTTGCAGCAGAAAACATTTTTGCTCAACATTTTAATTTTAAACATTTAAGCACAACCAATGTATCTATACCTACAACAATCAATTGCTTGGCACAAGATTCTATTGGTAATTTATGGATAGGAACCAACTTAGGTTTATATAGATATGATGGAGTGGAAATAACTATTTTTTCTGTAAAAAACGGACTAATAAGCAATGAAATAAATGCCTTAGCAGTAGATACTAAAGGAATAATATGGATAGCTTCTAATGCTGTATTATCAAAATTTGATGGTAAAAAAGCAACAATATATAAAACAACAGAGCAAACGCTAACTAACAATAATACTTATGAAAAGCTTTTTGTAGTAAATGATACGGTATGGTGGCTAAAAAACGGAGATGTCTATTTTGTAGCATGCGGGAAACTGAATTACATTACTACAGCCGGTAAAACTGCCAAGAACACAGCAATATATGCAGAAAAAAACAACTTATGGATAGCAAATAATGGAATAGTCTATCATTACTATTCTAAAAAATGCGATACCCTTTGGGTTTCGGATTCAATGAGTAATACCCAACTTATTGTAAATGATATTTTTAAAGATAAACTAAATCAATATTGGTTTGCTACAAGTAACGGATTGTATAAACTTAACGGTAATGAAATAAAAATTTACAGTATAAGTAATGAAAATAAGGAGGGGATAAAAAACATAAAATGTATTACTGCCGATAAAAATAAGGGGCTTTGGTTAGGCACAAATACAGGAGCAGTAAAAATAGATTCTAATAATATAAAATATTATAATAACGAAAATGGTTATTGTAATATACCTACCCATACGCTATTAACAGACCATGACGGGGTAATATGGCTGGGTACAACAGGTAAAGGTGTTTATTGTTTTAAATCGGCTTTGTTTAACAGCTTTGCAGAAACAGATATTGCTAATAAGCAAATTCTTAGCGTGGCAAGCACAAAAGACAGTCTATTTTTGGGAACAAAAGATGGGAAACTCTTTACAGGTAATAAAAACAAAATAACACAGGTAAACATACCATTGAATCAAGAACCCATTACTGCCCTCTGTTATACAAAAAATGAAACTTTATGGCTTGGCACTAAAACGAATGGTTTATGGATTTACGAAAATGGCACCTATCGTCAATTATCGAGTAACGACCTCATGTTTCCATCAAACGAAATTACTGCTATCTATAAAGATAAAATGGAACGCATTTGGATAGGCTTCGCTAACGGAATGGCTGTTTTTGAAAATGAGAATTTCAAAATGATTCCAAACTGTAAAAATAGAATCAATTCGTTTTTAGAAATAGGTAAGGACAGTATTATATGTACAACCAATAAGGGTTTGCTATTGCATACTAAACACAGACTCTATACATATAGTACAAAAACAATAGCAGATAGTACAAATGTAACTTGCGGCTTAGTACAGAATGAGTATCTATACTTAGGTACTAGTGGCTATGGCATTATTGCATACAATCATTACAATAAAAGCAGCTACATTATAAATGTATCAACCGGCTTCAATTCTGAATTTATTTATTATTTATGTGCCGATTACAGAGGTTCTATTTGGGCAGGAACAGGAAACGGCATTTATAAAATAAGAACAACCCAAAATAAACAGCCTATTGTAGTTATCTATTTTAAAAACGAAGGTATAGACGGCACAGAGTATAACAATGTAGTTACAAACACTAGCGACAGTTGTTTATGGATGGGAACAACTAACGGAATGATCTATTATGAGCCAAAATATGATGTAGCAAGTAATTATTCGCCAAAAATTATCTTAAAAGCGGTACAAATAAATGGGAGCGAAACCTGTAACAAAAGTGATTACGACAGCTTAGATAAATGGTATAATGTACCCTATAATTTAAGACTACCCTATTTTAAAAACAATATAACTTTTACCTATCAGGGCGTTTCTATAAATGGAGCCGCACAATTACAATACAGATATAAATTAATAGGTTTAGAAAAAGAATGGACCGCTTGGGGTAATAATAATAAATTAAGTTATGCCGCATTAGCACCCGGCAACTATGAGCTGCATATACAATGTATTGATAGCAACGGTACAGAACCCACAGAACTTATTTATACATTTACAATACTTGCACCTATATATAAAACGGCTTGGTTTATAGGATTTATGCTGTTTGCAAGCATAATAACATTAATAATAACACAATACATAACAAGTACAAACAAAGAACGCCGCGAAGCAGCTTTAATAAATAAACTTACAAAACAACATAATAAACGTAAACAGAGCATTGCAAACGATTATGCCTTAGAAATAGAAAATAAATTCGGCAAATTGATTGAACAAATAAATACATTACAAAATAAAGGTTTAGCCATAAAAGGCAGCGAGCATTTAATAGAACAGATAGACGAAGAAACCCAACAGATTCGCACTGCCGCAAATGATATGGTATGGACGCTAAACCCGGATAACAACAATTTATATGCCCTATTGAAACAAATAGAAAATTATGGCACATTAATATATAAAGCTCCTAAATATAATTTTAGCGTAAGTAATCTAAATAAAAAATGGCAAAATATCCCAATACCAATGGATGTATGCCTACAAATAGTTCTTATTTTTAAAGAGGCATGCTACTACAATTACCAACATACGAATGCAGAAAAAGTATCGATGGTATGGCAGCAAAAAAAGAAAGATGCCATGCAAATTATTTTAAAATATGAAGGTGAGAATTTGCTTACAGAAAAAATAAAACACAGCCTTACCTTTGAATATATGCTATTAAGAGCAGAACAAATTAATGCAAAGCTATATATAGATACCATTAAAGAAAAAAGCATGCTTATAAATTTAATATTTAAAATAGATTATTAATTTTTGAATTGGATAGAAAATAACTAAATAAAAATTGAAAAGAAGTATCTTTGCTACCCAATAAATTTTACCGGTAACTTTTTACGGGAAGTAGCGCAGCCCGGTAGCGTACCAGGCTGGGGGTCTGGTGGTCGCAGGTTCGAATCCTGTCTTCCCGACAAGTCGGCATAAAAGGGAACAATTAACCACAAGTCGGCATAATTGTTCCCTTTTCGACTTAATTCGGCACAGTAAAGTATCATGAACAAATACTACGATAACTTGTTATTAAATGGGATGTTGCAACCTGCAACCGCGGGTGTAGTTGCAACAGAGGAAAGAAGAAGATACCGGGAGCAAAATTTTTAGCGCTATCCTGCGGTTTCGAATGGCACCTGCTCCTGCCGCAGCAGCCGACTTTTAATGCCCTCCAAAACGTCGGAATAGTTTGGATGTTTCTGCTTGCATTATGCTACTCTATTTCCTTCCCAATCAACTAAGTTCACTTTGAATTTATTATTCCATCTTGCAATTTGTCGATCCAGGGTTATAATATCCTTATTAATTATCTCGCTTAGCTTGTCAATTTCCGTCACCAAACCATTTTTAGTAAAATACCACCCGACTTTATGCTGATTTAACCAGAATCTATATTGTAAAATAGGAGGAATATTATAATCCGGCAATCTCATTTCGGATATGTTATTTGGTGGCAAGAAATACTGTAAACCGCCCGTAGCCTGTAACTGCTCCATCCTTTCAACTAAAGGGTGCAACTCAAATATATTCAGATATAATTTTATCCACTTATCGCCTTTACTGATGTGAACATAAATATTTTGGAGTATGGATTGCTCAGATAACCGGCAAAAATAATAGCTGAAACCTCCAATATTGTTTCTACCAAACCATGCAGTAGTAAAAGGGGCTCTCTCAAAGCCATTTAAATACAATATCGGAATACACTTTTCAACAAATATTTTATTCCTCAGATTTAATAACTCTTTGTCATTTACAGTATAAAATAACCCCATTCTTACGTTTTTATTCGCGAAAAAAAATAACAGGAGATATCGCTTATTTGTTTGAATATGAAAATATGTTAGCATCAGTTGGCAACAGTGCCTGATCAGTCGTCTTCGGTTATACTGAATTCATCTTCGTTTTCTATGCGTTCAAGGCGTGAGCCGTAAGGTAGGTTAAGATAAGGAATAATTGCCTTGTCATAGTTGGCAATGGTGTTCACATCATAAATCGCTACGTTATCAGAATTGTCAAGATATTCTTCTGTTTCCGTACCTGCAAAAAACTGCCAGCCACTGTCCCCATCTTCTTCCGGAACTTCACGGCACATATACTGTACAGGCATACCATCGACAGTAATCCTATTTGTTGCAAAACAATAGCCCATTGAGGGTATCAATTTCTCAATTTGCTCAGCACTGAGTTTGAACTTTTTCAATGAAGACATAAAAGCTATTTCCGGCAAAGATACGTAAATCTAAGAGTTTAATAGTTCGAAACTTGTCCATTCAACCTCATTACAAGATTTCGAATATAGATTTGCTCAAAACCTCATGCAAAGCAATCAAATCTTTACGAGGATTTCTTTAAAAAATTTCAGGATGTGTATAAAAATTCGTATTTTTGTGTATAAAGTAAATAGAAGTGAGAACGAATATTGTATTGAATGAACAACTGGTTAAAGAAGCAATGGCGTTGAGCCGGTCGCGTACAAAAAAGGAAGTAGTAGACCTGGCTCTTCAAAGTTTTGTTGCCGGTTTCAAACGCAGGAACATGAAGAATCTATTTGGCAAGGTGATATGGGAAGGTGATCTCAAGAAAATGCGGGAAATATGAACAAAGTGTTAGTTGATACCTCGGTATGGATAGATGCACTGAATGGTTGTGAAACCTGGCAAACAAAATTATTGAATCAGTTAATTGATGCTGATGAACCCATCGTTCTTTGCCCGGTAATTATACAAGAAATTTTGCAGGGTATAAGGGAAGATAAGGATTTCAATGTTACAAAAGACAGCTTATCAGGGTTTGAACTGCTTTATATTGAGCCGTTAGAAGCAGCGTATGGTGCAGCATCCTTATACCGTAGTGTACGAAAAAAAGGCATTACAATTCGTAAAAGTAATGACTGCCTGATTGCATTTTATTCAATTTTTTTTAAAACAGTCTTGTTACATAATGAGGAAGATTTTACAAAGATAGCGCAACATACTCTCCTTAAAATTTTAATTGAAGATAGCTACGAATACAATTTTTAAAGGATAGTGTTAACCAATTCAAACTTTGTCCTATCAACATCATCCAAGATTTTGTATGACGAATTATGCAAAAGTTCATACAAAGCAATCAAATCTTTGAGGAAAAAGTTCGAACATTGTCCACCCCACCCCCCCGACATTTTGAGAGCGAAAGAAACAGAGCGGAGAGCGATGGGAGTTTCGCTTTTTTTTGTTTTTTATTTAAGAGACGTTGCAAACGCTATACCGTTAGGTACTCGTTGCAAACGAGTACCAGTGGGATAACTCGGAATAACTCCGAACAAATGGGAATAATTAGGCACAACTTGGAATTTTTTGGCCTGATTGTTCCCATTTTTGCATTAAATTTATTATTTGTTAGAAAGATAGCAGGCTAAAAATGGATTACGAATTCACAGACGCAGCGTATGAAGGAACTCCTTTGAAAAGTATGGATGAGTTAAAAGCATTGGAAAACGGAGATAAACTATTTACCAATTCTAACCCAGATTTTAGAAAAAATATTCCTATAAAATCAGGTAAAGATGCTTTTTTCTTATTCTCTGATAGTTATAAGACTGCAGCAGAAGGGGTATTTGACCGACTTAATGTTGATCGTTATTATGCATCAACACTATGCTATCCATATATTTTTCTAAACAGGCAATTTCTTGAACTTCGGCTGAAAGAACTAATAGTTGGTCTTCAGTTTGCAGCAGGAGAGGAATATGATTTCCCAAATTCTCATGGCTTAACAGTTTTATGGAGCGAGTTTGAAAAGGCTTCAAAACTCGTTACTGATTATTCTATAGAAAATGGCTTCGAAGATGTAATCAGGCTATTGAAAGAATTTGATTCGGTTGATCCTAAATCGTATTCATTCAGGTATCCTGTAGATACATCAAAAGAAAGAAAACCAAGTTTATCCATCGGCAGCATAGACCTTGACCATTTTAATTCGACAATGAAGAAATTATATCACTTTTTCGATACCGAGAGTTATCATGTTAGCTATTTTGTAGAAATGAGAGAGGAGTACATGTCTGAAATGGAATCGATGCTGTATCAGGACTTGGTCGCAAGTTACCGGCCATATTAATATTTAGAATCAGACGCAAATTGATAATCTAAGCTCATATTATGACGCAGCGAAGCTATAGTTTCTGATTCAGTCAATTCAATGAAGTACAATACTTCAGCTATTTGTTCTAAGCTTTGTTTAATATCCATAAACCTAACCACAAAGTTCTCTAAGTCAATCTCTACATTTCCTATTTCATCAACGTAAAAATGAGCTTCGTATTTACTGCTAAATGGGTAGCGAGAAAAGTCCATTTTATCATTCCCAGGAGTAGCCTTTATTTTAGCATATAATTCGTTGATATACCTATTCAACTCCAAAGTCTCTTTGTTGAAACTTTTCACTGAAATAAGTCCTTTATACAATTTGATTTTTGCTCTCACGGTTTCATAAAGCTGTTTTATATTGTGCTTTCCTTCAGTTTTTGCTGAATCCTTTAGGATGGCATTAATTAGCCAGATTATCCCCTTTAGATACAATTCGATTCCATGATTGGCATTCGCAAGAATGGGGAATATCAAAATATCAGCCTTCTTGTCGTCATTATCTTTCAAACAGAGTTTTGCAATTTCGATCGATGATAGCATAAATCCATCAGCAAGATTTATGAGATTGTTGATTTCATCATCTTTTGAGATTCTCCAGTTGAGAAACGCTATTTTGTCTATATCAATATTCCTTGAAAAAATATCTTGCATCGTTGATTTGTTTTGTATGCATTTCATCCAAGATACAAATTTAGGATCGAAACTTGTCCAGCCAACTTAAATCCAATTTGTGTCGAGCTATGCCGACTTATGTCAGTTCACGCAGGTCTATGTCGAGTAATGAAATCACATGCTGAATTGCGTTGAGGTCATGAATAAAGGAGTTCGACACTTGTCCAGTCATCCCGACTGAGAACAACTCGGAATAACTCCGAACAAATGGGAATAATTAGGCGCAAATCGGATTTGTTTAGCCTAATTGTTTCCTTTTTAAAATAATATAATCAAATATCAGTTGGCCAGACACTCACGCTTATTCGAACAAAATCCGTTACTAATAAATTGCGTCTTGGTTTCCCTCCTCTAGGTCGTTCACGAGTAATTTCTCGTTCTATGTCTTCTTCATTTGCTTTGTATATAGCCAGCAGTTCGTATTTTTCATCAAGCAATACCAACAAAACATAATCCCACAGTTTTTCAGGAGAATTTTCGAGTATTGTTGCAACTCGTTGAATGTTGTCACCAATTACCCTTCCTTTCACCTGTACTTTTTTCCCCTCTGCATCAATTAAATCATGTCCAGGATTTCTCGCGGAACATAAAGTACAATTCAATTTGACTGCCGCTTCATATTCTGCCACCTCACTTGTTATTCCAAGAGATTTCCCTGTCAATATTTTATACTCAATTGCTAAATGCTTTGCTTTTTGTAAATTCTTTCCTATTTCAACCAGTGACAGGTCATTGGAAAACCTTTCAAAATAGTTCTTGGCTAATAAATCTGCTTTACGTCTAGTTTTCTTACGGGTGCCGTTGTTCCTATCAAACTCTTGAGAGACCATGTATATCTCCTCATTTGAAATTTCAACATCAAAATTTTCTCCATATTGGCTTTTCAACTTCTTGGAAACATCTTTTAGAATATCTTGTTTGATTTCCCTGTGAAAATCGTCAAGTCTTTTGTCCTCATTATGATTCGGGGTAATCCAAACATCCTGAGTAGCAGTATCTCTTAAAAGTAACTTCAGCATACAAGCGTTTTGAATCGATTTAAAACCAACAATAGAGTTTCGTGTTATTTACATAAAGTTATTGAGTTCGCTCTTAGTAAATGGAAAAATCAATAAAATTATGTTCGAAAGTTGTCCATCCAGACTACCTCTCTACTCAATTTTGAATGTAAATATATCAAAAAATCATACAACACAATCAATTTTATAAAGAATATGTTCGAACTTATTTATGTTTGTTTACGATATGTGTTTTAAAAACCTTAACTTAGAAGTATTTTTTTTGCAATTTATAAAACAAGAATTTACATTTTTACGAAAGTATAAATAGTAGCCTTTTTTATGTGTAATGTATTAAGTATCTTTTTTACATATTTATGTATATTTTATGTATAAAATCATTTTAATCACAAAATAAAATTCTTATTATTGCAACATAGATACTTGTAAATTTTGTTAAATTTACGAAACTATATATCATATTATAAATTTAACAAAACAATTGGTGTATATACTATTCATTTTGTTATACATTTTATAGAATTTATTTTTAATTTAGTCAATACAATTATGAAAATAAACAAAAATTATTATAAAAAAAAAACCATTAGCCTACTGTTTTTCTTCTTAGCTATTTGGCTACATGGCAACGCAGAAGGTAAGGATAGTTCATCGTTTACATTTAGTGGATATGTGGATGCCTATTATGCACATTATTCTGATTCTATGCCAATCAATACCCAATCTAAATTTGCAGATGTATGTGCAAGAAATAATACTTTTGGATTAAATATTTTCCAATTAAGTTGCCAATATAACTCAAATAAACTAAGAGCAATTGCAACCTTACACTTTGGCGACATTCCACTAAATGCAGGTTCTTCAACCTATAATACTAATACATCTTCTTCGTTTAATTATATACAGGAAGCAAATATAGGTTTTAAAGTAAATAAATATATATGGATTGATGCCGGCTTTTTTAAAACACACATAGGTACCGAATCATTATTGCCTAAAGAGAATATATGTAACTCGGTTTCAGTAATTACATTTTATGAACCCTGGTTTCAATCGGGAGTAAAAATTAGCTATGCCCCAAATGAACAATTATTTTTCTGTATTCATTTAATAAATGGATATAATACATTTGTAGAAACAAATAAAAAAAAGAATTTTGGCATCACAGCTACTTATGCATTAGGAACAAAAGGCAGTATAGGTTATTTTAATATAATTGGTGATGAAACACCCGATTCAATTAATACAACGAAATCACACATACGTTTTTTAAATAACTTTGTTTTCAACTATCAACTTACTAAAGAACTAAAAATGGTATTAGGATTTGATTACGTTTCACAACAAAACTCGAGCCTTACAAATGCTAATGAAGCCGCAGTTATCTATAGTGGTATTGCAACTTTTAAATATCAATTGCAACCCAAAATGGCTATATATGCGCGATACGAAATATATAATGATGCAAGTGGCATGCTGTCTGGTGTAATACATGATATAAAAAATACAAGTACAGGTTATAAATTAAACGGTTTTACAGGTGGCATAGAATATAAACCTACTGATAATTCTTATGTAAGATTAGAATCAAGATATTTAATAATGGATGATAGCCAAAAGATATTTTCAACAGACAGCAAAGCAACAAATATTAGAACAGAATGGATGATAATGCCGGAATTACATTTTAATAAAATATATTTACTAATATGAGTTTTATTTTTCCTAACCAATAAAAAAAAATCAAATGGCAAATTTCGACACCGGTTCAACCGGTTTTATGTTACTGGCAACAAGTCTGGTAATGTTAATGACCCCAGGTTTAGCATTCTTCTACGGAGGACTTGCTGGTAAAAAAAATATTCTGGGTATTATGATACAAAGTTTCGTATCAATGGGTATTACTACAATTATGTGGTACATCTGTGGTTATTCCCTTTGTTTTAGTGGAGATGCAATGGGAGGTATAATTGGAAATCTGGATAAAGCATTTATGCATGGTGTGGATCTTAATACTGCATTTACCGGCAACGGAACACCTCTTTTTTCAGGTAATAAAAACATACCCGAATTTGTATTTTTTGCTTATCAAATGATGTTTGCCATTATTACACCGGCATTAATAACAGGTGCATTTGTAAATCGCGTTACCTTCAAATCCTATCTTATATTTCTAGTTGTATGGCAGGTATTAGTTTACTACCCTTTTGCACACATGGTTTGGGGTGGCGGCTTATTAGCCAAATGGGGGGTATTAGATTTTGCAGGTGGTATAGTAGTACATGCTACAGCCGGATTCGCAGCATTGGCATCAGTAATTTTTGTAGGAAAAAGACGTAATGCAGATGCTACCCCCAATAGTATTCCATTAATAGCAATAGGTACGGGTTTATTATGGTTTGGCTGGTATGGCTTTAATGCAGGTAGTGCGTTAGATGTAAATGCAATAACAGCACAAGCTTTTATTAATACCGATGTTGCAGCCTCTTTTGCAACAATTACTTGGCTGATAATAGAATGGAGCCTTGTTAAAAAACCAAAATTTGTAGGTTTACTTACAGGTGCAGTAGCAGGCTTAGCTACAATAACACCAGCGGCAGGGTTCGTTACTCTTAATGGTGCTGTTGCAATAGGTATTGCATCTGGTTTAGTATGCTATGTTGCCGTGCATTTTAAAAACAAAATGGGCTGGGACGATGCACTTGATGTTTGGGGAGTACACGGAATGGGCGGTGTAACCGGTACCATTTTATTAGGTGTATTTGCAACAAAAGCTGTAAATGCATCTGGTGCTGAGGGCTTACTAACAGGTGGCACAAACTTCTTTTTAATACAATTAGGAGCAGTAATTGGAGCATCAATTTATGCCTTTATATTTACCTATGTCATGTTGTTTATAATTAATAAAATAACAAAAGTAAGGGTATCAGATACAGAGGAGGATAATGGTCTTGATGTTGCATTGCATGGAGAAAAAGCTTATGATGAGGGTGCATTATAAGCTTGTATTTTTATGTATTCATTGGCAAAAACAAAATAAATAAAGTGTATTCATATATACATAGATGAATACACTTTATTTAAAACATTATAAATTCTAAAATAAAATGATTTAAAGTAAAATATAAATTCAATAGACCTTATAATACTATTTTAGAATTCAATATTTCTAAAAAAAATTAATGATTAACTTTGATAAAAATTTCAAACAATTAAAAAACAAAAAATGGCAGCAGTATTTACAGATTCAAATTTTGAAGCAGAAGTTATAAATATAAAAAATCTATCGGTGATAGATTTTGGGGCACCATGGTGTGGTCCTTGTATTGCATTAGGTCCAACTATTGATGCATTATCAAAAGAATATGAAGGAAAAGTAAACGTAGGAAAAGTAAATGTAGATGAAAACCCTAACTTATCTATTAATTATGGAGTAACTAGCATACCATGTGTACTATTTTTTAAAGACGGTAAATTAGTAGATAAACAAATAGGTGCTGCACCTAAAAATGTATTTGATAAAAAAATACAGAAACTTATGTAATCATTGTATATATAGAATAAAAAAGGAAATCAATTGAATAATTGATTTCCTTTTTTATTTAGCATTTATTTTCTCTCTAATATTAAAAACAACAATTTTTTCTTGAGAACCTGAAAATCTTTTGGCAGTAATTTCACAATTTAAAGAAACATACTTGCATAAAAAATCAGGACAATCTTTTTTCAAGAAAACTTCTTTATTCTTTAGCATAAATTTTTTAAGAAAATTTATCTTATTTTTATTTGTAATTTTTTCAGTAAGAACAAGCGGATAATTTAGATAACATTTAGGCGAAATAGTAGTAGAATTAGTAGGCTCAGGGAAATGCTTAGTAATTTTAAAATCTGTAAAATAAATCGTTCTTTCTTTTAATTTACCATTTGCATCATAAAAAAAATTAACTATATCCATTACCGTTTTATTATTACTATGCAGCTTAACCTCCTTTATCTTAACATTTTTTCTATCAAAATATTCTTTTGTAAAAGATTCAACTTTCCCATTTAATGATGATGTCTCTGTAGCAATTAAACCACCTGATGATTTATCTGATACATAATCATACGTTTTATAGTATTTATTACCATTAATTTTATTATCCTCGTCGTAAACAGATTTCATACCTGTTTTATCATCGTATTTAATATTAATAACTTTTTCTAAATTCCCATTCGTATAAATTTCATTTCTAATTATATTTTTTTTAGAATTTAAAAAATCAATATTCTTTTTAATATTATTTTCATTTAAGGAATAATAAATTGTAAGATTTACCAAACTATCATTAGTAGAAAATATTTGGCAACTATCAATAATTTTAAATTTAAAACTATCTTTAAAATCATAAGAATAGGAATAAGAAGATTGTAAAGTACCGGTTTGATATACATCTTGCCCTACCCTAAATGTTGATTGCGCAGAAGAAGAAAAAATAATTAATAAAAAAGAAAAAAATAATAAAAAGAAAATCCTTTGCATAAATACATACTATTAATATAAATAAATAAGGCTGTTCGTATGGAAACAGCCTTATTTAAACAAAATAAAAAATGAGATTATAATTCAGTATTACGCCCGGTCAATAAAAAGCTAAAACCGATTGTCAAAACCGAATATACATCTTTATACTTATTTGAAGCAGTAGCAGTAGAAATATTAATACCATCTAAATAATCAGAAAAAGTATAATTGTTATTATAGTTTACCATTAACTGTGTACTTTTTGTACCAAAGAATTTTTTCATGTGTACCCTGAAACCTATGTTTAAAGCTAAATATGGTTGAAAATCATGGTCTTGAACATATCTCTGTCTAAAATTAGGTACTTTAATGGTTTCAAACTGAACATCTGTTTTCACATTAATCATACCAACACCAACACCAATATACATAGCACTTAATGCTTTGCCAATAGGGCTTTCGGTATATTGAAATAATTGACCCAAAGAAGTTTTACCATTAAAATCGACTGCTTGATAACTAGCAGTGGTTTTTAAACCATGAGACCAATTATTAGTAGCCTCAGAACTTTGTAATTGCCCGATATAGGTCTCAAAACCTACAATAAGGCTTTTAGTAATGTGCCTACCAATACCTAACCTAAATCCGGGTGAAAGAGAGTGTTGATTTAAATCACCCCACATTGTTGCCAAACCCACACCAATACCAAGACTATATTTATCAGATTTAAAATCCTCGGCCGCTTCACTACGAACCTGTGCTGTTGAGATTTTGCCAATACTGCAAATAATAACCAATAAAATTAAAACTTTCGATTTCATATAAAAATTTGTATTAAAAAAACAAAGCAAGCATAAAAATTAGAACCTAAATAAACCTTTTTTGAAATTTTTAATTTCTTGTTCAATTCTATTTGATTCCCTAATCTGTTCTTCTTCGGTTTTAAATTTGTCCTTGATACTTAATCCGGAAGGGCTAGCTTCTTTTACAATTCTAGAATGAAAATTTCTGCTGATAAACATATCATCATAGCTTACATTAGATAAATCCCTTTGTAAATCTGTAACCTCTCTAGCAGCAAATAATTTGCGACATTGTTTAAAATAAAGATAAAAAGGGTGTTGGTCAAATAAATATACTCCGGCAGAGTTTTTATACTTTTTAACAGGTCCAAAACTAATTATCTCAGTAATTACTCTACCTCTAACTTTATCAAAGTATATATCTTCCTTAATTTCAAATTTTGTAACAGAATCCGGATTAAATTCACCAACAATTTGGTGTGTACCTACTGTTTCACCATTAGAATCTATATCATTAGCAATACCTGTATCTCTAAATGCACCAATTGCTTTTTCATAAGTCAACTGTTTAGTAAACTCTTCATCTTTATAAGCAATAATTTTACCAGTCTTAATAGCATTCATAATTTCAGCCATTAATGTATTACCCGGTACTGCAAATATTCTATTTACTGAATCAGTTAAATCAATTTGACGCCAAATTCTTTTGTATTTTTTAATATTATCAACTTTTTGCGTAGGAAAAGCAAATGGTTTTGCCCCACGTAATGTTGATATATTATAAAATCCATCAGTTGGCTTCTCATTATCTAATGTAAAGTCATCCATACGCAATACAGTGGTATCAGCAACTAAATTATTTGCATCAAAACGACTTGTATCAGGTGTAGGGTTATCACCATTAGAAGTTAATACAGGCGGATTTTCAGCAGTTGTTGTTGTAACTGGCGCAGGTTGTTGTTTAGCAGTGTCTGCTGTAGCACCTGCACCTGCTGTACTGTCAACACTTGCAGCAGCAGCTTTTTTCTTCTTTTTTGCCGGGGTTCCGGTAGCATTATTTACAAAAATACCTGCAAACAATAAAACAACAAACGCCGCTGTAATGTATTTTTTCATAAAATTATTAATTACTAATTTAAAAATTTATTGTGCTGTAAACGTAATAGGGTCTAAAGACTTTTTAACACCATCAGGTCCTGTTGCAACAATATTATCAAACATAACACGAGTAGATGCTGTTAAACTATTAATTGCAGCAATCATTTCGGGTGTTAAGTTACCACTGTTAGCTTGTAACACTTGTGGGTCTCCACCTCTTGGCTTAATTACAATTAACTTAAATGTATTAACTACAAACTTAGCGTCAAAATCAAAATCTTCAAGTTTTGCAAATAACTTAGTTTGACCCTTTAATGCAGCTGCTGGTACATTACCACCACCTTTGCCACCAAAAGTTGGGTGCGGTGAAGGTATCCTTTTACATCTAAATTCGCCTGTACCTAAAACAGATGAATGTCCTTTTTCTAGCTCACCTGATGCAGTAATTGTTACTTTACCCGGATTTTTTACATTCACTTCATATTTTCCAGCTTGACCTGAAACCGGAGTAATTGTACCATCAGAAATAGTAGCGTGTACTTTATCATCAGCAACACCGGCAGCACCTATAGAAACAGGATTGGGTACACCAATATAAAACACGTTCATCGCAGTAGGAGAAATTGTTACAGAAGGCGGTGCAACCTTATAAACTTGTTCTTCCAAAGGATAATCTTGCTTATGCCCATCTGCAGTTTGAACAGTAATAGTACCAGTATATTTCTTATCTCCCGGTGCTGTACCTGCCGCTGTATAAAGACCTTTACCATCCTTTACTTCCAATTTCTGTCCATTAATTGTAATTTCAGGATTCTTTTTTGAATCAAATGCTGTTAAAAATACATCAGCTTCATATTTCTGGCCTACTAAAATATAGTTTGATTTTGGAACAGCAATCGCTTTATACTCGTCAAGTATTAAAATTGTTTCTTTAGAATTAGCTAAAATTTTTCTAACTACAGAATTCTCTGAAGATTTCAAATCTGATTTTATTTTAGCCAAAGCTGTTAATGCTGCAGTTAAAGGAATTCCATCTCCAAATGCATCTTCTTCCCACGATGTTTTAATACCTTCTCTTGGAGCCGGGTCTTTCACATTTAAAGAAATAGTAGTATTTGCAGTATCCTTAGGGTCTAAACATGACTTTATACCCGCAATTGTTTCTTTTATC
>CAIYTT010000036.1 GCA_903929195.1 uncultured Bacteroidota bacterium | reverse complement strand
ACCGTGTTTTTTTACATTCTTTACGCCTTTGTTGTTGGTTTTCACCAACAAATTGTTTGTTCTTCCTATGACGAGTACAATACATTTTAACTACTATACGTTTTTGTTGATGAAAATACTAATAAAGACATTGTAAAAGATAAAAAAGCTTAGCTATCTTTGATTATGATGCTGTTTGTCGGTGAAAACACCAATAAAGGCACCAACTTGCACTTTACGTATTGTTCTGTAAATTTAATACATTTCAATTTATTTTATGAGAAAATTATTTTTTTTATTTTTATTACTACCTTTTTATAGTAGTGCTCAAATAATAACAACATATGCTGGTAATGGCGGTACTAGTTCCACAACATTAGGGGATGGGGGATTAGCTACAAATGCTGTGGTTTGTAGTCCTTTTGGAGTAACAATTGACAAAAGTGGAAATTTAGTTATTTCCTCATGCTGGACAGTTAGGAAAATTAATTATATAACAAATATTATATCTACAATTGCAGGTTGTGATACAACAGCAATAAGACATGAAGGAGTACCAGCAACTTGTACATATATAGACTCTAAAAATACGGTTTTTGATAGGGACGGTAATTATTATGTTTCTGATTATGCTAATGATATAATACAAATTGTAAATAGCGCTACGCATATTGTCAATGTTTATGCAGGTGATGGAAGTATCGGTACGATAGGAGATGGTGGGCCCGCTACTGCTGCTGAATTTAGTAGCGTTAGTTTTTTAGCAATTGATACTGCTAGGGGATATTTATATATACCAGATCAAGGTAATTATGACCTTAGAAGAGTTGACTTAACTACAGGTATTATTACTACAATTGCAGGTAATGGTACAATTGGCACGGGAGGTGATGGTGGTCCTGCCACAGACGCCCAATTTAATTTAATACAAGGTGTTTGTGTTGATAATTATGGTAATATTTATGTTGGTGATGGAGGTAATGGTACAGTAAGAAAAATAAATATTAGTACAGGTATTATTACAAGAATTATTGGAAATGGTACTTACGGTTTTGGAGGTGACACTGGTCCGGCAACTAATGCAATGTTAACTAGCCCGTATAGTTTATGTTTTGACAGGAATGGGAATTTATATGTATCTGATTTGAATAATTATAGAATTAGAAAATATGATACTACAACACATATAATTACTACTATTGTTGGTACTGGGGTATTGGGTTTTGGGGGAGATAATGGACCAGCCACAGCAGCAAAAATAAATCATGCTACTGGTATTTGCATTGATTCGGCAAATAATCTATATATTGCAGATTGGAATAATCAACGTGTACGTAAAGTAAATTTAAATGTTAGTACTGAAAATAACAAAGCTTTTTTTATAAAAGAAGAATTAAAGCTATTCCCAAACCCTACAACCACTAATTTAAGTATAAGCAATAATGGTAGCATTATTAATAGTGTTTCTATTTACAACCTTATAGGGCAGTTATTGTATAATAATGAATACAACAATACTAAAGTAGAGCTATATGTAGGCAATTTACCAAAAGGGGTATATATAATAAAGGTAAACGGGTATATAATACAAAAATTTATTAAAGAATAAAATTAGAAAATAAATACAACAATATATGAGTTTGCAGCACAAGGGTCAAACAATCGTTTTTCAGGTTAGCGGTGGTATTGGTAAAACAGTTGCAAGTACTGCTGTAATTGCAGCAATAAAAAAGCAATATCCAGATTCAAAAATAGTAATAATGACGGGTAACCTTGATGTTTATACTCTTAATAAAAAAGTAGATGAGGCACCCCGTTCTTCCGGATTTTCCGCAGGGAATCCGGAAGTAAGAATGAACTCCTTTTCCAAAGGTATTTACTTGACAAAGCTAAATGAATTAATAAAATGCTTAGCTACGTCTCTTTTTATTTTGCATTAGTTCCTTGAATACCTTCACTGGTACTATCTTTTTTATAACTTCCTGATTCCCTTTGGAAAAATCCGGAAGAAAGGGATTTAATTTTACATTAAATTTATACCGTGTTTTTTTACATTCTTTACGCCTTTGTTGTTGGTTTTCACCAACAAATTGTTTGTTCTTCCTATGACGAGTACAATACATTTTAACTACTATACGTTTTTGTTGATGAAAATACCAATAAAGACATTGTAAAAGATAAAAAAGCTTAGCTATCTTTGATTATGATGCTGTTTGTCGGTGAAAACACCAACAAAGGCACAATGGAAAACCATGAAGTATAGGGGCTTTCGTTAATAAACACCAAATTTACTGTATTTATTTAATAGCTTTCCTTTTTTATCAAATTGAAAATACAAATTATATCCATCAAATTGTTTTAAGCCAAAAGAACCAAAGCACAATTCGATGTAAATAGATTTACCTTCTATATATTCATGTGTAACAACAACATGTAAATCATATTTTTTAATATGGTTATACCTTATGTTATTCGAATCGCAAATTATCAAATTATACTTTGACTTATTTTTTTTTTCAGTATTAATTTTGAAATTTTTATTATTTAAGCGTTTCGCTAATTTAAGGTTATTTATATTGAATTTTCTCTCGTTTTGAATACTATATAAAATATTAGTACAATCACTATCTCTAAATCGCTCTAATGGTCCAAATAATGCAAAAGAGTCAAGATTATTTGCAAAAATCACTAATGATTTTTTTTGCAGTTTATTATTTTTTTTAAAACTTAAAGATATTATTGAAATTGTAATCAAAATAAAAATTTTAAAGTACAAGTTTTTAGTAGTATACTTTTTCATGTATTTTAATTTAGTATAAATCTAATGTATATATCCCATTCCCCGTTCTTCCGGATTTTCCGCAGGGAATCCGGAAGTAAGAATGAACTCCTTTTCCAAAGGTATTTACTTGACAAAGCTAAATGAATTAATGAAATTCTTAGCTGCGTTTTTTTTCATTTAGCATTAGTTCCTTGAATGCGTTCACAGGTACTATCTTATTTATAACTTCCGGATTCCCATTGGAAAAAGCCGGAAGAAAGGGATTTATTCAGTTTTCTAACCTATAATAACGTGTAAATCCGGTATTTTAATCAAAATAGTACTACAAAATCCAATATTCAACACCATAAAAAAAGACCTACGTTAATTATGTAAGTTATACAATAAGTTGTGTAATAGCCGCGGATAGAGGGTGGCTACCTTTGCCCTGTGCGAAAGTTCCTTTGCATATAATCTACTTAAATTGAAAAAACTTGTAAATGCTTTACTAACAATTGTATTGTTTTCATTGCCAAAACTAATGTTGGCACAGGCTCCCGGCTTAGGTTCGGCAGCAAATTTTGTCCTCTTTTCCAGTATAGGCGCTGTAACCGGCACAGGGGTTAATCACCTCAGTGGTAATATTGGTACAAATGCAGGTTCCAGCCTCGGCTTTACAAATGTAAATGGTGTAATACACGACATGGATGCAGCAAGTGCATTATGTGCTTCCGATTTGTTGTCTGCTTACAATGCCTTGAATACAACGGCATCTACTGCAATTATTACATCTACAATAGGTAGTGGCGATACGCTAATTGCAGGTGTATATAAGGTATTGTCTGCGGCAACGTTAAATGGTAATCTTTATTTAGATGCACAGGGTAATGCGAATGCAGTCTTTATTTTTCAGATTCAAGGTGCATTATCTACCAATACACTGTCTAAAGTTAAATTGATTAATGGTGCTTTGGCATGTAATGTTTTTTGGAAGGTGGAAGGGCTTGTAGATATGGGTCCCGGAACTACTATGCGTGGTACAGTTATTGCAAATAACGCTGCTATTAATATGAGTGCGGGTGATTCGCTTGAAGGTAGGGCATTATCTACAACAGGTGCGGTTTCGGTTAACGGCATTATTGCTTATACCCCAATAGGTTGCGGTAGTTCTTTATTAACCGGACCGTCAGCACCTACACTTGCTTCGGTTGCTTGTTATGCAGTATTTTCTGCAAGCGGTGCTGTTTCAAACAGTGGTGCTACAACGCTAAACGGTGATGTAGGTACGAATGTTGGCACAACAAGCGGATATACAAGTTCTTTAATTAACGGTGCTATACATCTTACACCCGATGGTTCTACAGGAACTGCCGCAAGCGATTTAGCTACCGTTTATACTTATTTAAATGGTTTAACACATGATATTCAATTAATGAGTCCGTCTTTATTCGGGAATAATTTGGTTCTTACACCTCATACTTATTTACTGAATGCAGCAACCACACTTACCGATACTCTTTACCTTGATGCTGAAGCGGATACAAATGCCGTTTTTGTTATTCAAATAAACGGTGCATTTACAACAACCAATAATTCGCGAGTTATTTTGCTAAACGGTACTAAGGCACAAAATGTATATTGGAAAATAGAAGGCGCAACTACAATCAACGACAATTCAATATTTAATGGTACTATAGTATGTAATAATGCAGCAATTTTAATTAATAACGGTGCTACCATAAACGGTAGGGCTTTAACAACAAATGGTGCAATAACAACAACTGCTGTTAATGTAACTGCAAATACTACACCTGTAGCAGGTGCAATTACCGGTGCAGGTAGTGTGTATGTAGGTTCTACAATTACTTTGGCAGATTGCATAACAGGCGGCACTTGGAGCAGCAGTAATGCTAATGCAACCGTAAGTAGCAGTGGTGTTGTAAGTGGTGTTTCGGCAGGTACTGCTATTATCAGATATATAGTTTCAAATTTATGTGGTTCTGATACAGTTACAAAAGCAATTACCATTTTTGGTGTGCCATCAGTATGCGTAGGTTCTACCTTTACTGTTAGTGATGTAACAGCAGGTGGAGTATGGAGTAGCAGTAATGCTAATGCAACTGTTATAGGCGGTGTAATTAGCGGTGTTAGTGCGGGTACAGATACGATTATGTATATAGTAAGCACTTCTTGCAGTTCGGACACCGCTAGAATAACGATTACAATTAATCCATTACCAAATGCAGGTACTATAACCGGTGCAAGTTCAATAGCCTGTTCGGGTTCAACAGTATCTTTAACCGATGCTACAAGTGGTGGTACTTGGAGTTCTGTTTCAACCGGAGTTGCTACCGTAAATACAAGTGGAGTTGTTAGCGGAGTATCTGCGGGT
>CAIYTT010000035.1 GCA_903929195.1 uncultured Bacteroidota bacterium | reverse complement strand
CGACATTTTTAAGTAACGGACTCATTTTCAGATAATTAATTAATTTTTCACTGTTTTTTCATAACTAAGCATAACAAAGATTCAACTATTTTTATGAATAAAGCAAGAAAATAGTAAAAGAATTTTACACTTTACTGTAAAATAATTATACAATCAATATAATTTTATAGTAAAAAGTAAGGGAAAACAGAACAATAATCAAGAATAAGACAGATTTAAAGGGGTGAAATCATGCTTTTTATTGCGCAAATCGAAGAGGTTATAAAGGAATAAATTGCAAAATTGAGCAAATTCATTAGGATCAGTAATGCGAAACGACGTTGTAAAGTCACTTGTCTGTAATATTTTTACACTTTTATATGTATCTAACATATCACGAATATCGTGTTTAATATCGCGAGGCTTAATAATGCAAGGTAACGACATGAATATTATTCTTGTTTCGCTTGATTGTCTCCTGCACTTTGAAACATACTTGCATATATAACGAAGCGCGCCGGACGGCTTCCATAAAATGACTTTTCCTTTTTTAGTGCGGAAGCTACATGGAGAAGAATAGCAAATATCTTGTAGAGCATGGTTCCAAGCAGAATTAAGAGTAGAAAAATCAATAAACTTGCAATTAACAAGAACGTGATAATGCAAACGGTTATTAGTTTCACCACGTTCACGAACAGCAACGTAATACTTAACACCATAGTTGTTATGTAAATTCTCCATAAAACGGCTAAACGCTTTATTGACTCGCGATTCAAATAACTTTTTATTTTGTTCATCTTGTTTGTTTTTAATTTCACCTAGAGATAATGTAAAAAAAATAGTTTTATGTTTACCCTCTTTTAACATATAATGCACCGAAGATGATATATTTCTGTAATGCGAATTATCAATGCGAAAATGTTTTTGCTTACGACCATGTTCAATTTGAATTTTTCTGCATGGGCATAAATAAGACTTAGTGAGAGGACAATCACATTGAGTATGTTCCTTAAAACCGTCAAAATCAACCGTTCCATATTTACGATAAGTATCACAATGTAGTTTGTAAATATTATAAAGGCAGTACCCGGACTCAATTTTATGAATCCGGGAACGATTTAATATAGTAACGGTATCGGGACATCTAACAATGTCACCGCTTAAATGGATCTTAATCATTGTCGGGACGGTGTGTAATAATTGCTAAAATAATAATACATAAAAGCAACCATACACAGCCCGAAGCCATAATAATATGAAAAGTTGAATTAAACATTTTTTAAGTTTTAATATCTAATAATTTCAATAAAACTTGTAGAATAATAGAGAATGATTTTCCCATTTATTAAACTCATTGAACGCAAACCCTGAGTACAACGGAAGACAGATGTTTCGTCATAATGCCAAGGATGCTTAACACCATTTTCAGACATTCGCGGATTAACCATATAAAAAATGGAGTGACTTTTGACAATATCACAATGTTCAATTTTATGAACAACAATCAACGTTCCGTCATTATGAAAAACAGACATTTGTAAATTTTTCATTTCATTATAAGTTCGTGACCACAAGCAGCGCACACAAATACCGGAACTATAACATATCCGGTCTGCCCGGTACCGGATTGAAATTTATTTACAGTTTTTATTCTGAATTGTTGAACGAACAATTTAGAAGTACAACCCCAGCCATTCTCATCAACAAACTCGCATTGTTGATCCGGCAAGGAATTTGGATTAATAAAGTTTTTTATTTCATTCATAACATTAAAAATTTAAGTATTTCAACTTCATGCTCGAAACACCAAGTACATACAATTCGATTAAACGACTCATCAGAGAGTATATAAAAGCAAGGGGGAAACGTGTATTCCAATAAACCGAGTTTTTTAGTGACAGTCACCCGGTCAATAACTGTTTTTATAAGTACCTCATTCATAATTAAATAAATTTTAAAATCGGAGTAAGGCTATCATATAACCAAGATCACGAAGAACATTTTATTTAAAATCTTCCAAGGTTATACTTCCTTCCATTATATCAGAAACCTTTCTCTGACCAATAGGTTTTGACATATCCCATATAATGGTTCTTTTACCAATAATTTCAGCTTTTGCAACACAAGAACCAGGAATATT